>CAZDEU010000089.1:0-11040 GCA_964504265.1 uncultured Bacteroidales bacterium | reverse complement strand
ATAGCACCTCAAAATGATTTTTACCCCCCTTTTAATATTCAATATTTTAAAATAAAAAATCTTCATAAGGATAACGTTTAGTGTGAATTTCCTTAACCATCCCATAAATAATATCTTTTAAGTTTTCAATATTAGTTTTATATTTAGCTGAAATAAAAACCGATTTTGAATTATCTTTCGCCATCCATGTATTTTCTAAATTCACAATATCGTTAAAATAATCATTTTCGTCTATGTTGTTTTTGTATTCGTCAATTTTATTGTAAACTATTAAAACAGGTTTTTCTATGGGGTCAATTTCGCGAAGTGTTAAACGTACCACGTCAATTTGTTCATTAAAGAAAGGATGAGAAATATCTACAACATGAATAATAATATCCGATTCGCGTATTTCGTCTAATGTTGATTTAAATGATTCAATAAGATGGTGGGGGAGTTTTCTGATAAAGCCGACAGTATCGGATAATAAAAAGGGTAAATTTTTTATAACAACTTTTCTGACAGTTGTATCAAGAGTTGCAAATAATTTATCTTCGGCAAAAACAGACGATTTGCTTAGTAAATTCATTAAAGTTGATTTTCCAACATTAGTGTAACCAACTAAAGCCACTCTAACCATTTTACCTCTGTTGCCTCTTTGAGTTGCTTTTTGTTTGTCAATATCTATTAATTTTTCTTTGAGTAAAGCAATTCTGTCGCGTATAACTCGCCTATCGGTTTCAATTTCTTTTTCGCCGGGGCCTTTCATACCAATACCACCACGTTGTTTCGATAAGTGAGTCCACATACCTGTAAGTCGGGGAAGAAGATACTGATATTGAGCCAATTCAACCTGAGTTATAGCGTGAGAAGTTCTGGCTCTTTTAGCAAAAATATCAAGAATAAGATTAGTTCTGTCTAATATTTTACATTCCAACTCAAGTTCAATATTTCGTAGTTGAGCAGGACTTAACTCGTCGTCAAATACAGCTATGTCAATTTTTTCAGTTTTAATGTATTCCTTAATTTCGTTAAGCTTACCTGAGCCTATGTATGTTTTGGTATCAGGTTTTTCCAATTTTTGTGTAAAACGTTTCTTTGTAATACCGCCTGCGGTTTCAATCAAAAATTCAAGTTCGTCAAGATATTCTTCAAAAATTATTTCAGTTTTATTTTTTAAAATAACACCTATAATTATTGCATATTCCTGAACTGGCGTGGTGTCAATCATTTGAGGCATCAAAAATTAAATTTGGCTTAACCCAATAATAGCACGTATTTCTTTCATAGTTTTGCAGGCGCTTTCACGTGCTTTTTCGGCACCTTGTTTTAGAACTTTTTTAAGATACACTTCATCAGAAGAAAGCGAATTAATTTTATCTCTAAATGGTTCTGCAAAAAGGATAATATCTTCGGCTAATTGCTTTTTCATGTCGCCATATCTTATTGTACAATTATTGTATTCATTATCAAAAAAGTTATATGTTTCGGGCTTTGATATAATTTTCATAATTGAAAAAAGATTTTTAACAGCTTGCGATTTCGTCTGATTTTTTTCGGTAGGACCAGCATCTGTAACAGCTCTCATTACTTTTTTCTTAATGCTTTCGGGTGTATCTGACAAATAAATAGGATTTTCGTTACCTTCCGATTTACCCATTTTAGTACTACCGTCAAGACCAGGAATTTTAATTAATTCCTCTCCAAAGTTATAGGCATTAGGTTGAGGGAAAAAATCAAGTTTATATAATCTATTAAAGCGGACAGCAAAATTTCTTGTCATTTCAAGATGCTGTTCTTGGTCTTTACCTACAGGTACTTTAGTAGCTCTATGAATCAGAATATCGGCAGCCATAAGAGTAGGGTACGTGAGCAAGCCTGCGTTAATATTTTCTTCCTGTTTACGGGCTTTGTCTTTAAAAGATGTGCATCTCGACAATTCGCCAAGGTAAGCATTCATATTTAATAATAAATATAACTCAGTTGTTTCACGCAAAGAACTTTGCACATAAATAGCTGCTGCATCAGGATCCATACCACAAGCAATATATTCAACCAAAATATTTTTTACATTTTGAGCTAAATCGGAAGGAGTGGGATGTGTTGTAAGTGAATGATAATCAGCTATAAAGAAAAAACATTGATGCTCGTGTTGCATCTTTACAAAATTTTTAACAGCACCAAAATAATTACCAAGGTGCAATCTGCCCGTAGGTCTTATACCGCTAACTACTGTTTCCATTTTGCAAAATTACAAAAATAAGTTTATAAATTGGATTTTTGATTTAAGATGTACGAATGACGATTGACAATTAAAAAACAAAGTTAAATAATTATTTAATATCGATAAAATTTTTAAATTATATTTAATAGAACACAGATAACACAGATGCAACGGATTTTCGCGGATTTTTAACAGTGAAAAGTGAATTTAAGATTTACGATGTACGATTGACGAATGAAAAACGAAGATAAATACTTAATATATGTAGATAAAATTAAATCGTCAATCGTAAATCTGAAATCGTAAATCCACTTTATAAACTTTACAAACTTTATGAACTTTATGAACTTTATGAACTGCCATAGCACCTCAAAATTATTTTTAGCTCATATTAAGCTATTTTTTGTAATTTGCGATTTTTTTAATGAAAAACATCTGATATATAATGTCAACTAAATATATTTTTGTAACCGGTGGAGTTACTTCATCCTTAGGAAAAGGAATAATATCGGCATCATTAGCTAAATTGTTGCAATCAAGAGGCTATTCAGTTACTATTCAGAAATTGGACCCTTATATAAATATTGATCCTGGCACATTAAACCCTTATGAACATGGCGAATGTTTTGTTACAGACGATGGAGCAGAAACAGATTTAGACCTTGGCCATTACGAACGTTTTTTAAATGTACCAACATCGCAGGCTAATAATGTTACAACAGGTCGAATATATCTCTCAGTTATTGAAAAAGAAAGAAAAGGAGCTTATCTTGGCGAAACAGTACAAGTTATTCCTCATATTACAGATGAGATAAAGCATAGAATTAAATTATTAGGAACAGAAGGAAAGTTTGATTTTGTAATTACTGAAATTGGTGGTACTGTTGGCGACATAGAGTCGCTGCCATACATAGAAGCAGTAAGGCAAATGAGATGGGAGCTTGGCAAAGATTGTCTTGTGATACATCTTACTTTAATACCTTACCTTGCTGCGGCTGGTGAGTTAAAAACAAAACCAACTCAGCATTCAGTAAAAACTTTATTAGAATCTGGAGTTCAGCCCGATGTACTAGTTTGCAGAACAGAAAAACACATGCACGACAGTTTACGCGATAAATTAGCATTATTTTGCAATGTAGACAGAGATTCTGTTATTGAAAGCATCGACAGCGAATCAATATACAATGTTCCAATATTGATGAAAGAAGAAAAATTAGATGAGGTTGTTTTGCGTAAAATGAATATGGATGCTTCTGTTCCTCATAACTTGCAATTATGGGAAAACTTTCTTCATAGATTAAAAAATCCTGAAAAAGAAATTGAAATATGCCTTGTCGGAAAATATGTTGAATTAAAAGACTCATATAAATCAATTACCGAAGCTATTATTCATGCTGGAGTGGCAAATAACTGCAAAGTAAAACTTAATATGATTCATTCTGAAAGTATAAATAACAAAAATGTGAAACAAAGACTTGAAGGCACACATGGCATATTAGTAGCACCTGGCTTTGGCGAAAGAGGTATTAACGGCAAAATTGAAGCTGTTCGCTATGCCAGAGAAAATAAAATTCCATTTTTTGGAATTTGCCTTGGTATGCAATGCGCAGTAATTGAATTTGCAAGAAATGTACTCAATTACTCTACAGCACATACAACTGAAATTGATGCCCAATCAGCATATCCGGTTATTGATATAATGGAAAATCAAAAAAATATTGATAGCAAAGGTGGTACAATGCGTCTTGGAGCTTATCCCTGCAATTTAAAAGATAAAACTAAGGCTAACTCAATTTATAAAGTTAGCTCAATTTCTGAAAGGCACAGACATAGATTTGAATTTAATAATAATTTTTTACATGAATTTGAACAAAATGGAATGATTGCAAGCGGTATTAATCCTCGTGAAAATTTAGTTGAAATAATAGAATTGCATGAACACCCTTGGTTTGTAGGTGTTCAGTTTCATCCCGAATATAAAAGTACTGTTGCAAGCCCCCATCCCTTATTTGTGAATTTTATTGAAGCTGCTATTATACATAGTAAGTTAGATTAAAAATATGTAATGCTCTTAAATATTAATAAACTCAAAATACTATTTTTAGTACATATATAATATGATATCAATAAATAAATATTTTTTTAAAAAAATTATTATTTGAATTTTTTTAAAAAAAAATAAAATAATTTGCCCATTCTAAAAAAAATTCTTATTTTTGCAGGCTAATTTTAAAAAATTAAACAGCAAGATTAAACAATAAGATAAAACATGTATTTAACAAGCGAAATTAAAAAAGATTTTTTCAAAGAACACGGGAAATCAGAAAAAGATACAGGTACACCCGAATGTCAGATAGCATTATTTACTTTTCGTATTAAAAATCTTACCGAACATTTAAAAAAGAACAGAAAAGATTTAGCTACTGAACGTTCGCTTGTAACATTAGTTGGTAAACGCAGAAGGTTGCTTGATTACCTTAAAGCTCGTGATATTGAAAGATATAGAGCTATTATTAAAAAACTTAGTCTCAGAAAATAATCTGAGCCGTATTAAACAACATAAAAGGCAATTTATTGATTGCCTTTTTTTGTATTTATATTTGTACTATTAATAAAAATATTATGGGAAATAAAATTGCTACTGAACATTCTTTCGATTTAGGTGATGGAAGAATAATAACTTTTGAAACAGGAAAACTTGCTACTCAGGCTAATGGCTCAGTAGTAGTAAAAGTTGGCGACACTATGATACTCGCTACTGTTGTATCTAAAACCGAAGCTTCTGAAAATGTTGATTTTTTGCCTTTATCGGTTGATTACCAAGAAAAGTATTCCGCTACAGGTCGTTTTCCAGGCGGTTTTTTCAAAAGAGAAGCCCGACCATCTGAATATGAAATTTTAATTTCGAGACTAACTGACAGGGCGTTAAGACCTTTATTTCCAAAGGATTATCATGCCGAAACTCAGGTGTTGTTATATTTGATTTCGGGCGATAAAAATATTTCACCCGATACTTATGTATGTCTTGCCGCCTCTACCGCTTTATCGCTTTCTGATATTCCATTTCATGGTCCTGTTTCAGAAGTAAGAGTGGGAAGAGTTAACGGTAAGTTTATTCTTAACCCTACATTAGCAGAAATTTCAGAAGCTGATATTGATATTATGGTTGCTGCTACCCTCGACGATATTACAATGGTTGAAGGTGAAATGAAAGAAATTTCAGAAGAAGAATTAGTATCAGCTCTCGAATTTGCTCATCAGGCTATTAAAACTCAATGTAAAGCTCAATTAGAACTTGTTGAAAAAACAACTAGTGTTGAAAAAAGAGAATACTCGCACGAAACTAATGATGAAGATTTAGAAAAACAATTACATGACTTTTGCTATCAAAAAGTTTATGACTTAGCTGCTTTAGGTATCGTTAAAAAACATGAACGTAGCGATAAAATCAATAAAATTTTAGATGAGTTTTTACTTACTCTTTCTGATGATGAAAAAACAGAAAAAGCTGCTATGATTAAAAGATATTTTCATGATATTCATAAAGAGGCTGTTCGTAATATGATGCTCGACAATAAAATAAGGCTTGATGGCAGAAAAACTGACGAAATAAGACCTATATGGGGCGAAGTTAATTATTTGCCTGCAGCCCATGGCAGTGCTATTTTTACAAGAGGCGAAACCCAATCTCTTACTACTGTTACATTAGGTACCAAACTTGATGAACAGGTAATAGATGGTGCAGTAATTGAAGGCAAAAATTCATTTATTTTACATTATAATTTTCCGCCATTTTCAACAGGTGAAGTTAAAACAATGCGTAGTACATCGAGACGCGAGATAGGGCACGGGAATTTAGCTCTTAGAGCGTTAAAGCCTGTTATTCCTGAAAATGGTGAAATTAATCCTTATACTATAAGAGTAGTATCCGACATTTTAGAGTCTAATGGCTCGTCATCTATGGCTACTGTTTGTGCAGGTACTATGGCTCTTATGGATGCAGGAGTTAAAATTAAAAAACCAGTATCAGGTATTGCTATGGGATTAATATCTGCTAAAGACGGTCGTTTTATCGTTTTATCTGATATTCTTGGCGACGAAGACCATCTTGGCGATATGGATTTTAAAGTTACAGGAACAAGAGATGGTATTACAGCTTGTCAAATGGACATAAAAGTTGAAGGTTTATCATATACAATATTAAAACAAGCATTGGAACAAGCAAAAGCTGGTAGAATGCACATTTTGGATGAAATTGAAAAAGTAATTTCTCAGCCAAGACCTGATTATAAGTCTTTTGTTCCCAGAATTGAAAAAATGATGATACCCAAAGAATTTATTGGAGCTGTGATTGGGCCTGGCGGTAAAATTATTCAAGAGATTCAGGCTTCTACCAATACTACAATAATTATCGAAGAAGCTGGTGAATTTGGTATTATTGATATTTTTTCAAGCAATAAAGACGATATTGAAGCTGCAAAAGCCAGGATCAAGGGTATTACTACTGTTCCCGAAGTAGGCGAAATTTATACAGGTGTAGTTAAGAATATTCAAGCTTTTGGAGCTTTTGTAGAAATTTTACCTGGTAAAGATGGTCTCCTACATGTTTCTGAAATTGATTGGAAAAGAATTAATGACGTTGCTAGTGTCCTTAAAATTGGCGATAAAGTAACAGTTAAATTAATTGAAATCGACAAAAATGGCAAGATGCGCCTTTCAAAAAAAGCATTAATGCCTAAACCTGAATAAAATAAATATATTTTTTTGTAACATAAAGTTGAGTTTATCGTATAAAAGTAAATTTAAAAATTTATCTAACATTTTATGAGGCAACTCAAAATTACAAAACAGGTTACTAACAGAGAAACTGCATCTCTGGATAAATACCTTCAAGAAATTGGGAAAGTAGAGCTAATTACAGCAGAAGAAGAGGTTACGCTTGCTCAAAAAATTAAGCAAGGCGACCAGGCAGCCTTAGAAAAACTTACAAAATCAAATCTTCGTTTTGTTGTTTCTGTTTCTAAACAATATCAAAATCAAGGACTTAGCCTGCCCGATTTAATTAACGAGGGTAATTTAGGCCTTATAAAAGCAGCTCAAAGATTTGACGAAACAAGGGGGTTTAAATTTATTTCTTACGCTGTTTGGTGGATACGACAATCAATACTTCAAGCTTTAGCAGAACAATCAAGAATTGTACGGCTACCACTAAACAAAATTGGCTCTATAAACAAAATTAATAAAGCTTTTGCACGATTAGAACAGGAATTAGAACGCGACCCTAATATAGATGAAATTGCAACTTTATTGGAAATTTCGGAGAATGAAGTCAAAGAATCAATGCGTAACTCAGGTCGTCATGTTAGTATGGATGCACCCTTAATTCAGGATGAAGAAACTAATATGTACGATGTTATTCGTAACGATGAGGGACCTACGCCAGAAACAGGTCTGCTTTACGATTCATTGAGAAGAGAAATTGATAGAGCAATTTCTACACTTACACCACGCGAAGCTGATGTGGTACGATATTATTTTGGACTTAATGGAGAACACCCTTTAACACTTGAAGAAATTGGCGAAAAATTCAATCTAACTAGAGAAAGAGTTCGACAAATTAAAGAAAAAGCCATAAGAAGACTAAAACATACTTCGAGAAGCAAAATACTAAAAACTTATTTAGGGTAAAAAAAATTTAGCGGGTTTATCCCGCTTTTTTTATATATTTGAACAAAAATCATTATAAATGCAACACTTAATTTATCCTTCAATCTTATCTGCAAACTTTAGTAATCTGAGAGCAGATATTGAAATGCTTAACGCAAGTCAGGCTGATGCTGTTCATATTGACATTATGGATGGCGTTTTTGTTCCCAATATTTCTTTCGGTTTTCCTGTTCTTGATGCAATAAAAAAATATTCTAAAAAACCGCTTGATGTACATCTTATGATATGCAACCCCGATATATATATCGATAAATTTATCAAATCTGGTGCTGAAACTATACTTGTACACTACGAATCAAATATATCTCTTTTTAGAACTATTCAGAATATTAAAAAATTAGGAGCAAAAGCTGGTGTAGTTCTTAACCCTCATACTCCCGTAAGTATGCTCGAAGATATTATTACTGATGTTGATATAATTCTAATTATGTCGGTTAATCCTGGTTACGGCGGACAGGAATTTATTACATGGTCATATCAAAAAATTGAAAAATTAAAAAATCTGATTAATGCAAAAAATACAGATACTTTAATACAAGTTGACGGAGGAGTTAACGGAAGTAATGCTCCAAAACTGCTTAAAGCAGGAGCTGATATTTTAGTAGCAGGTAATTATATTTTTGCTTCAAACAATCCTACCGAAACAATCAAAAACCTTAAAAACCTTAATTCATAAAATTTTATAAAAATAAAAGCAATGGAAAACAATATTTCAAAACTAAACCCTGAGCCACTGTGGAATTATTTTAATGAAATCTGCAAAATTCCACGTCCTTCAAAAAAAGAAGAAAAAATTATTGAATTTTTAGCCAATTTTGGCAAAAAAAATAATCTCGAAACAATAATTGATAAAACAGGTAATGTTTTGATAAAGAAAGCTGCATCAAAAGGCAAGGAAAACTCGCCTATTATTGTATTGCAAGCTCATATTGATATGGTTTGTGAAAAAAATTCGGATGTACAACACGATTTCCTGACCGACCCCATAATACCTTATATTGATGGTGAATGGGTAAAGGCTAAAGGTACAACATTGGGAGCTGACGATGGAATAGGGGTTGCCGCAATACTTGCTATTTTATCTGATAATAATATTGAACATGGTCCGCTTGAATGTCTTTTTACAGTTGATGAAGAAACCGGGTTAACAGGTGCTTTTGCTTTAGAAGCTGATTTTTTAAAAGGCAGAACTTTACTTAACCTTGATTCGGAAGACGAAGGACAGATTTTTATTGGTTGTGCAGGAGGTAAAGATACTATGGCAAAACTTAATGTTGATTTTACTGATGTTGACAAAAATTTTATTCCATATATTATAAATGTAAAAGGTTTAAAAGGCGGGCATTCAGGCGACGATATTCATAAAGGATTAGGTAATGCTAACAAAATTTTGGTACGTATTTTATGGGAAGCTTATGAGAAGTTTGATATAAAAATTTCAGACTTTGATGGTGGCAATTTAAGAAATGCTATTGCACGTGAAGCATTTGCTCATATTTATATTAATCCCGACAAAAACCTTAATTTTATAGATTGGATTATCAATATATCAAATATAATTAAAAATGAATTTAAAATAACAGAACCACTTTTAGAAATTTCATGTCAAAAAAATGATTTTAATGAAAAGATTTTAGAAAGCAAATCTCAGTTTAAATTGCTCAACGCTTTATATGCCTGCCCGCACGGTGTTATAAGCTGGTCGCAGGAAATAAAAGGTTTTGTGCAAACTTCCACTAATCTGGCTTCTGTAAAATTTGAAAATAATAAAGTTATTATTACAACAAGCCAGCGTAGCTCTGTTGAATCAGAAAAAACTGATATTGTAAATATGGTAGCTAGTGTATTCAGATTAGCCGACGCTAAAATTGAACATAGCAACGGTTATCCTGGTTGGACGCCCAATGCCAATTCAAAGGTTTTGGAAGTTACTAAAACAGTATATAAAAAATTATTCAGCCAAGAGCCTGAAGTACTTGTTATACATGCAGGATTAGAATGTGGTTTAATTGGAGAAAAATACCCAGGAATGGATATGATTTCATTTGGTCCTACAATTAAAGGAGCACATTCGCCCGACGAAAGACTACACATAGAATCAGTTACTAAGTTTTGGGATTTATTGTTAGGAATACTTTCTCGTTTTTAATAATTATAATCCAAGCTCAACACCCACACGTATTACGGGATTTTCGTAAGGTGTATACTGTGTTTCATTAAAATTATAAAGAATCATTGCGTAAACATAGGTCTTATTAGCAAGTTTTTGTCGGTACCCACCACCTGCAAGTAAACCCCATTCAGATATCTGATCTTCATTATGAAAATATGAATAAAAATCAGTTTTATATGTAATGTATTCATATTCGACGTGAGCAAAAATATTTTCAGTTACATAATATTTTGAAAATGCGCTACCGCCAAATATTGTGCGTTTATCGGGAGGAGTAAATCGTTTGTCGTTATAATATTTATAAATACCACCAATGCCAACCGATAATTTTTCTGTAAATCTATATCCAATAATTGGCGAAACATCAATTACAGTAACAGTTCCAAAAGTTAAGCCTATTCCACCACCTGTATAAATTTTACTAATATCAAAGCCTTTTGTACTTACATTCTCATTATTATTTTGAGAAAAAAGCTGAAAGGAAATAAAACAAAGAATTAAAACCGCTATACATCTGAATTTTTTTATTTGATTAATCGAAAACATAAATATTTGAATTAAAATTGAATAAAAATACAAAAAATCTAAATATAAAAAAGATTTATAAACAATAAAAAAGATTTATATGAATCAATAATTACAATTGATTTTTTATATACAAATAGCATATTTCTATCGTTTATCGTTTAATATTGAGTTTGCTTCGAAAAGTTCTTTATTTGAGAAAATTTTTAATATAGCTCTGATTAATTATATAAACAATGGGATGCATTCCCTTGTTTAATATACGAATCTATTACTAATTTTTGTTTTGTTACTTTTCGGAGTATACTCAATATTTAAATTCAGAACAACCGACTTCAGGTTTTTGATTTAACTACAAGATATCGTTATAACTACAAGAAATTTAAGAATTTAGATATATAAATGAATAATG
>CAZDEU010000088.1:1595-11146 GCA_964504265.1 uncultured Bacteroidales bacterium | reverse complement strand
GTAGTCATTGGTAGTCATTGGGTCATTAGTAGTCATTGGTAGTCATTGGTAGTCATTGGGTCATTGGTGGTCATTATCTTATCAACTCATATCATATTTGTCATATTTGTAGCATTAGTATTATTTGTGTTCTATTAAAAATAGATGTTTGCAAGTTCTAAGCTGAAAGGAGTGAATGATTTTTATCAATTTTTAATAAATCATTTTCTTATTGCATCTTATAAGTAACCCAAGGACTGAATGTCCATGAGCCTGCGTCGCTACAATTGCTATAATGCAATAAATTTCCATTATTTGGAGCTGCAATTCTTAAGATTGAAACTGATGTCAAACTTGCTACATAGGCATCTGCAGCAGTTCCCCATGTTGAATTTTTAGATGTCAAGTTCACTAGGTTGTTTATGATAACTTGTATTAATTGTTTGCAAAGATAAAATTTTATTTTTAAATAGGGAGTATGTCACAAAGTGTGTAACTCTATAAGTGAACTGTTATTTCAATTAAAAAGTGTATCACAAATATCTTAAGCCCAATAACTTATTATAGTGATAAGTATTCTTTAATTTTTTGAGTACTTTTGTAATAATAATTAAAAAAGCAAAATCAATATTATTTTTTTACAAGTAAAAATTCAATAAAATGGGAAACGAAGTCCAAAAAAATGCATCTTCAGGTGCTGTATATGGTTTAGGCTTGATAGGAGCTGCTATATATTTTATTTCAAGTGCTACAAGTTTTTGGTTAGGGGGGCTTGGTTTTTTAAAAGCTCTTGTATGGCCTGCATTTTTAATTTATGAAGCATTTAAATATTTAGGTGCCTGATATTTTATTTATGTTTTATTGTATTTATTATAAGGAAATATTTATTTATTCCCTTAGTATTATATTGTAAAATATATAATATACATAATTAATTAATGTTTTATAAAATATTATTTTTGGAAACTAATTTGTTTTTGATACAATTGAAATTAATATAAAATAACTGAATATTTTATATTAGTATCTAAAAAATATATTGTTTCATCGTATAAAATAAGATTTTTAAATAAAATACAATGTCAATAAAAATTGGAATTAATGGATTTGGTAGAATCGGGAAATTTGTATTCAGGCTTGCCTACGAAACGCCTGGCGTTGAAGTGGTTCACGTTAACGATATGATGAGCATTGAGCTAATGGCTCACTTACTGAAATATGATAGTTTGCACGGGAAATTTAATGCAGCAATAACAAAAAATTCAAATCATATTATTGTTAATAATAAAAAAATAATTTATACAAATTTTGCTTCTCCTGATGAAATACCTTGGCACCAAAGTGGTGCTGAAATAATTATTGATGCAAGCGGCAGGTTCAAAAGTAGAAAGGCTCTTCATGGTCATATTAATAATGGTGTTAAGAAAGTTATTTTGAGTTGTCCGCCCGATGATGATTCAATTGACAGAACTGTGGTTATGGGTGTTAATCATTCTGAAATTTTAAAAACTGATACTATTATTTCAAATGCTTCATGCACAACAAATTGCATTGCGGTTTTGCTAAAAGTCTTGCTTGAAGAATTTGGAATTAAAAATGTTTTTATGAACACTGTGCACCCTTTTACAAACAATCAGAATTTGCAAGATGGTTTTCACACCGATTTCAGGAGAGCCAGAGCAGCCTGCAACAATATAATTCCTACATCGTCGAGTGCAATTAGAACCATTCATAAAATATTTCCTGAACTTAATAAATCTTTTAATGGCTTTGCTTCAAGAGTACCTGTAGCTGATTGTTCTTTTGCCGAATTGACTGCACTGACAAATAAAAGTGTTACAGTGAACAGTATTAATAATGCTTTTAAACATTATTCTGAAAATAATTTAAAAAATTATCTGGAATATTGTAGCGAACCTATTGTTAGTAGCGATATTACAAATAATACTCATTCGGCTGTTTTTGATTCGCTCATGACAAAGGTTTTAGATAATAATTTTATTCAGATTATTGCATGGTACGATAACGAATACGGTTATTCTTCGCGAATTATTGATTTAATTAAATATATTCATAAGTTATGAAGCAAAAGTTAGAGTCGAAAGCTTTAGAAGTTAATTTAGCTAAAACAAAATATGTAGAATACAACATTCCTGATGAGCATTTGTGGTTTTTATCTTTGTCTGAAAATTATTGGGGGATACATAAAAGAACAAATGAGTTTTTTAAGGAACTGCATCATCCATATTCAAATCGAAAATATGTTATTGAGCTTTTTAGCAGCGTTGCTATTGGCGATTTTTGGGTTTATAAAGAAAAAAATATTCAGGAAAAATCAATTAGTATTATATTTTCTTTATTCGACAAATTATTAGGTGAACAGCATAAAGATGACTTATCTAAACATCTTGTATATATCTTTATTGAGTTTTTTACTAAAAATTATGATAATATTTTAAATCAAAAAATATTTACTAATTATTTTTTAAACATATTAAATAAACATTACGACGATAAATATTTTAGTTATATAAGTAATATTGAATATTTTGTAAAAGGGTTTAGAGCTGTTTTTAATAATGAAAATGAAATAGAAGGCGATGCTAAAAATTTTATTAAAAATCTTATTAATAAGAATATTGAATTTTGGCAAATAACCACTAACATCGAAAAGTGGTATGAAGATAACATACATATAATGTCAGAAAATTATATAAATGTTATTAATGCTATTGGAAAAAATTATTTTAATATTTATTCTGATAAAATAAATAAAGCTGATAGTTGGGAAGTTATACAAGAATCTTACTTTTCTTTTACCGAAATCATTGACGTTTTCAGAAAAACTATAAGTGAATTTAATAAACCTGCTGAGCAATTTGCTTATATATTTCATTTTTTACAATTAAGAGCAACGGTTTTTCATCGCAATTATCTTTTATTGGATCTTAATAATGCAATTAAAAAAATAAGTAACGAAACTGATGATGAACAATTTAAAAAGGCTGTTGATGAATTGTTCAACTTATTTAATATATTTAAAGAAAGCCATATAAGTTATATATTGGATTCTATATTAACCTTAGGTAAAGAAATTATATCTACAAATAATAATATTTTAATTGATTATTTTGAAGATAAAACCATAGAATTTGGTTTTGTTACTCCAGGTGTTGCATATATGACTGATAACTGGGAATTGAAGGTAAATCCAAATCATATTAAAAATATTAGAGTATGGCTTGAGCTTATTGAATGCGAACCTTACATAATGAGTAAGCTACTTTCGGCTTTAGTTATTAATCTTAGAATTGGTGGTATTTTTATTTTCGATACCGATTTATTTCAAAAAGATATTACTAAGCTGCTGAACTCTAAAATTCTTCCTGTTTATAAACAAATTAAACAATTGTCGAGAATTTTTCCTATTTATTTTAATGAAATTGGAGCTGAAGGTTTATTAAGGGAGGTTACTACAAAAATTGATGAATTAAGCAAGCGACAAGATAAATTAATTCATTTTTTAAGAAAGCAAATTCATACCGAAGGCAATAATTCACATATTGATATAACTTTTGAAATTATTCACTTTTGGTATGATAATAATAAAGAACGACTTAAAAATATAGTACCTGCTAATGTTTACGAAACTATTGATACAGAAAGTGAATATGTTACTGGAGTTAATGTTGTTATCAATAATATTTGTAAAATTAACAAAATCAAAATTTCTGAACTATTAGCTTCAAATAAAGAGCAATTAGCTGAATTTTTTAAAAAATTTAAACATAAAAATACTGTTGATATTAAAAGAGTTCAACTTATTATTGAATTATATCAACTTTTAAAAGAAAAATATCTTTTTGAAGCTACCGATATTGCTTTAATATTGAGGCGTTATACATATATTGATGAAAATGATATTAAACAGCTTGAATTCTTTCTGAAAACTAATAATGATATTGAAGCTCTCAAATTGATTTTTTCATTTATGGTAAAACTTAATGAAATTATACTGAACTCAGAAACTACCGAAGGCTGGGAAAATATTTATTATAAACGTCATATAGCTTTCGGTGTTCCTTCGATGTATGGGCAATATAAAGAGTTAAAATTTGATGCCTTAGGTTTAACTTTCAGGCTCGAACGTATTGCTTCGGTGCTAGTTAGTAAAATTTTATCTTCTATAAATACTAATTATTTTACTGCCAAAACTTTAAAACAAATATGCGATGTTATCCAATTATTAAGAGAAGGTTTACGACTTGATGGAATTAACGACCAAGGATTTGACTCAAAGCTGCAGATGCTGCATTATAGCCTTATTTCTCAATGTTTTACAATTAATCAATACATTAATATTTTTCAGTTTATGGAAGGCAGTATTAAAGAAATTATTAACCATTATTTCTTTCGCCCGTACGACAAACTGTTAAATTATATTATTCCTCAACATATTAATAACTTCAATAAACAAAGTGCTGATAATCGCAAAAAACTTATTATTCAGAAATCGGAAATATTTTATAGGGAATTGTTGTCATCGGCTTTTCTAATACAATATTTAGATAATTTTATTGGGAAAATTCTAAATAATTTAAGAAATTTAATCAACAAGCTTTCGGATGCAGAAATTCAAAGTATAATGACTTATGATTCAGATTTGATGCTTAGTCCGTTGTACAAAGAAACACCTGCAATAGATAATCAGGTTTTTTTAGGTTCAAAGGCTTATTATCTTAAAAAATTATATCTGAACAATTTTCCGGTACCGCCAGGTTTTGTTATAACTACCGAAGTATTTAGAAGAGTTAATTCTATATTAAAAATTGCATCGTTAAGCTACGAAATTGATAAACTCATAAAGCAAAATATATCTGAATTGGAAAAACTTTCAGGTTTTGAATATGGCAATCCTAAAAAACCTCTTTTGCTTAGTGTTAGGTCGGGGTCTGCTATTTCTATGCCTGGTGCTATGAACACTTTTTTAAATGTAGGTTTAAATGATGAAATAACCGAATTGCTTAGTAAACAACATAATTTTGGATGGACTTCGTGGGATTGTTATCGTCGTTTGTTACAAACATGGGGTATGTCGTACGGAATTGAACGTAACGACTTTGACCAGATAATGATTGATTATAAAAGAAAGTATAACGTTAAGCAAAAAATTGGTTTTAAGCCGGAAGTGATGAGAGAAATTGCTTATGCCTACAAAAATCTTCTTAAAAGTAATAATATTTATTTTGAACCAGACCCGTTTTTGCAGATTAAAACTGCTATAATTTCAGTTTTTAATTCGTGGAACACTCCGAGAGCAAAAGTTTACAGAGAGCATCTGCAAATTGCAGAAGAGTGGGGAACAGCAGTAATCGTTCAACAGATGGTTTTTGGTAATCTGCATAATGAATCAGGCTCTGGAGTGTTGTTTACGCACGATGTTCAAGACAGTAAATCAATTGTAAATTTGACTGGCGATTTTTCTTTTCTTAGTCAGGGTGAAGATATTGTAGCAGGTTTAATAAACACCTTGCCTGTTAGTGAAAATCAGAGATTGAAGTATTATCGTAACAGTCCTTTTTCGCTCGAAACTGCATTCCCGTTGATATATAACAAATTAAATGAAATTGCACACAAACTAATAAATGAACACGGTTTTGGACATCAGGAAATTGAGTTTACTTTTGAAACTTTGCAACCCGAAGACTTGTATATTTTGCAAACCCGCGATATGGCAATAGTAAAACAAAATACTATTGAAACCTTTGCCTGTTCCGAAAAGAAAATGAAAAGGTTGGGTAGCGGAATTGGTATTGGCAATAAAGTTTTGAATGGTGCTATTGTGTTTGACAAGGATGATTTAATACAATTAAAAAATAAATATAAAGAACAAAATGCCATTTTGGTACGTCCCGATACTGTTCCTGACGATATTGAAATTATTTTCGAATGTGAAGGTTTACTTACTGCAAGAGGTGGCTCTACTTCGCATGCTGCTGTAACAGCTTCAACACTTGGTAAAATAGGTGTTGTAAATTGTTATGATATGAAGGTTTATGAAAAAGAAAAGAAAGTAGTTATTAATGGTGTTACGCTAAAATCCTTTTCACTTATAGCTATTGATGGTAACAAAGGCATCGTTTATAAAGGGAATTATCCGGTAAAAGTTCAGGAATTTTAAAAATATTGAAATTACGATAAGACGCATCTGATGATTTGTCCACTTTGGTGCCCGGAACAGGACTCGAACCTGCACATTCTTGCGGATACTAGTCCCTGAAACTAGCGCGTCTACCAATTTCGCCATCCGGGCCGAAATCTAAATCACATTATTTTTTGTGCCCAGGACAAGACTCGAACTTGCACAACCGAAAGGTCACTACCCCCTCAAAGTAGCGTGTCTACCAATTTCACCACCTGGGCTCTTAAAAATGCAAAAATAATATTTTTTATTAATTTATAAACATTATTTTTTTAAATGATGAAATATTTATTTATAATTCTGGTAAATGTATTCAAAAAACTATATTTAAAAAATTGTATAATAACAGAACAACTGACCTCAAGTTTTTTTATTTAACTACCAGATATCGTTATAACTACAATAAATTTAGATTTTAGATATATAGTTGAGTCCACTCCTAAAAGTAACAAACAAAAAAACAGTCATAGATTCGTATATTAAACAAGGGGATGCATCCCCTTGTTTATATAATTAATCAGAGCCATATTAAAAATTTCTCAAATTAAGAACTTTTCGGAGCAAGCTCATAGTTGAATATTTTAAAATCATTTTTTATCGGATTTTAAAATGATTCCATTAAAAAAACATTCCTAACGGATTGCATAAATCAACAGACTGCGTTATGAAGTATCGTTAAATTTTTTATAAAATGTGGTTATACTTTATTGATTATCAGCATTTAGTTGTGTTTTCCTGATACCACTAATTTTGCTATCATATTAAAATCTGTAAAGGTCAGTTGGTCTGAATTTAAGTGTTAGGTTGAATATTTAAAAAATATATATTATGTTTACATTGTAAAATAAGTTGTTTGTTATTTGAGTTGTTATTGATTATTGATTGAAAAAAATAAATTTAATTGTATGAAAATTTTTAAATTTGGTGGTGCTTCTGTTAAAAATGTTGAAGCAGTTAAACATGTTGCTGATATTATTAAATCGTTTAAGGATGATGATATAATGATAATTTTATCGGCAATGGGCAAAATGACTAATGCACTTGAAGAGGTTACTCATTCATATTTTTATAAAAAAAATGATTTAAAAGATAAAATTAATTGTTTTGTCGAATATCATTACAATATTATCAACGAATTATTTGATTTAAAAATAAGCAATATTTATAAAGATTTTGAGGTTTTAACAGAATCTTTAAATCAAAAAATAAGCAAAGCGCCTTCACACAATTACGATTTTGAATACGATCAGATAGTTCCTTATGGTGAGTTATTATCAACTTTAATTTTAAATTATTATCTAAACGAAAATGGAATTAATTGCCGACTTTTTGATGCAAGGCAATTAGTAAAGACCGACAATAAATATCGTGAAGCTAAGGTCGATTGGGATTTAACTGTTGGAACTATTCAATTGCACGTTTATCCTTATTTTCTTGAAAAAGAAAATAACAGAAAAATTGCTTTAACTCAAGGTTTTATTGGTGGCGCAGCTTATGATTATACTACTACTTTAGGTAGAGAAGGTTCCGATTATACTGCTGCAATTTTCGCTTATGCTTTAAAAGCAACCGAAACAGTAATATGGAAAGATGTACCTGGTATTTTAAATGCAGACCCACGCTATTTTAAAGATGCTAAGAAAGTAGATTATTTAACTTATTCTGATGCTATTGAATTAGCATATTATGGCGCAAGTGTTATACATCCCGATACTATTAAACCATTAAGAAATAAAAAAATTCCTTTATATGTAAAAAGTTTTCTTGAACCTGAAAAGTCTGGAACTGAGATTAAAGAAAGTTTAATTAATAACAATGAAACTTTTTTTATTATTAAACCTCAACAAATAGTTTTATCACTTTCGCCAAAAGACTTTTCATATATTGCCGAAAAAAGCATAATTGATATTTTTACAATATTAGAAGGATTTAAAATAAGAGTAAACGCTATGCAAACTTCTGCTATTGGCTTGTCTATTTGTATTAATTATAATCAGTTCAAAATAGATACTTTGCTAAGTGTTCTCAGAGAAAATTATAAAGTAAAATACAACGAAAACCTTGTATTAATAACAATACGTAATTATAATTTTGAAGCAATTAACAAAGTTAAAGCCGGCAAAAAAGTAATTCTAGAACAAATTAGCCGATTAAACTATCAGGTAATTTTAGAAGAAAAATTTTAATCGTTTTTTGCTCTGTATGAATCCCAAATAAAATATGCAACTAAACAACAAAAAGCTATCAAAGCCACCCATTGTCCGCCTGTGCTGCCTTCTGCCCAAAGATGCGTATTTAAATCAAAGCCTGCAAAAAGAAGTAATGCCCCTAAAACACCAAATAATGCTGCACCTGCAATAAAACCTGACGAAATTAGTGTTCCTCTTTGTACACGTGCGTTAGCAATCTTTTCATTTTTGCTGCTTTTACGAATCAAATGAGCTAAAACTCCACCAACAATTAGCGGTGTATTGAGGTCTAACGGAATAAATATGCCAAGTGCAAAAGCTAAAGGCGAAATTCCTATAAAATTCAATAAAATTGATAAAATAGCTCCAACGCCGTAAAGTATCCAGCTTACTTTAGCACCTGAAAGCATTAGAGGTTCAATTACAGCAGCCATAGCATTTGCTTGAGGGGCAACAAGCGGGTAGGGGGTAGCTTCGGTTTTAACAAAACCATAAGCCTGACTCAATATATAAATTACTACACCAACAGTAGCTGCTGAAACTAAAGTCCCTAAGAATTTCCATGTTTGTTGTTTCTGTGGTGTTGAACCAAGCCAATAACCAACTTTTAAATCTGTTATAAATCCACCTGCCATTGATAAAGCTGTACACACAATGCCACCAATTATTAATGCACTTATCATTCCTGTTGGACCCGATAAACCAGCAGCTACAAGTATAAACGATGAAAGTATCAATGTCATCAATGTCATACCTGAAACAGGGTTAGTGCCAACAATAGCTATTGCATTGGCAGCAACAGTAGTAAACAAAAATGCTACAACAACAAGAGTTATTAATGCAATTACAGCTTGAGCAATAGTTATTTGAACTCCTGCGACTAAAAAGGCAAATATAGCGATTATTGTTAATAAAGAAAGCATAAGCACTAATGGCATACGCAAATCTTTTTGTGTGCGTTCTACATTTTCTTCTGTAAGGTTCTTTTTGCCTGTAAAACCTGTAAAAGCGAGTTTAAAAGCTCTAAGTATAACACCCGACGATTTTATTATCCCAATAATACCTGCCATAGCAATAGCACCAATGCCAATAGGTCTTACATAAGCACTAAAAATCTCTTCGGCACTCATTGATGCAAAAAAGTTTAAGCCTGTATCGCCTGCTGCAATTATGCCAATTTC
>CAZDEU010000088.1:0-1495 GCA_964504265.1 uncultured Bacteroidales bacterium | reverse complement strand
ATTGAAATTGGAATTGCCGCTTCAAACACCTGCCCAATTTTAAGTCCTGCATAAGCAGCAGCAGCCGAAAAAATAACTGCCATAAGCAATCCCATACCTACTGACCATACAGTAACTTCAGGGAAAATACTCTTAGACTGCATCACGGGAATATATTCTTCTCCCTCTTTCAATTCGCGATATGCGTTTTCGGGTAAATCAGTTGTTGGCTTTGTCGTATGTTCCATAATAAGTAATTTTAAAGTAGTTTTTATATTTAAGGAATGACTACGGGAAAATCATAATCAAATTCAATGTTATGAACTGGCTCCATTATATAGGAAAGGAAATCCATATAAGCAGGAGTAAAAGTAAATTGATTAATATCGTAATATGCTTCCTGTAATGGGCGGTTGCCAATTTGCCCCATGTCGATAGAAGATGTATTAAATTCTTCTAATTCGCCAATTTTAACGATATTTTTAAGTACGGGCATTTTACCGTAGTCTTCTCTGATAAGTAAATCGGCTACTTTGTCGGCAAGTGCAGCAGTAAGTCTTCTGTCGTAGGCACGACATTCACCTGCTCTTGCAAAATATCCTGTAACTTGAGCACGTGCTTCCAGACCTAATTTCTTGGTTATTTCTGAAGCAATATGTCCGCTTATGCCACCAAAACGTGGATGTCCATATTCGTCAACTTCTGAACTAGCATAAACCATTTCAATTTTATCAGTTTCTTCATTATACCAGCGAACGCCTTCTGATACTGCTATAACCAATGATTTTTTAGGCGATTGCATATATTCTTCCTTTACACTTTCAAAAAAGAAATTTTTGCGTGCTTGAGTAATTTCAAATTCAGGAACAAGCGATATTTCAGCACCTCCATAAAAAGCACTGCCTGTAAGCCAACCCGCATCTCTTCCCATAACTTCCAAGACGATAATTCTGGAATGAGATTCAGCGGTTGTTCTTAATCTTTCGCTAAATTCTGCAATACCTTGTGCTGCAGATGAAAACCCAGGGCAAAGTACAGCTTCAATGTTTTTATTATTGTAATGATGAATAGTTCTGGTTCTAAGGTCGTTGTCAATAGTTTTTGGAAATCCTATTACAGGAATACCTTCAGTTTCGTATAGTCTTTTAGCAGCACCGTTAGTGTCGTCGCCACCAATTGTAACCAGAACATCAATTTTATATTTCTTTAAATTATTTAAAATATCAGGAACTCTTGATTCAGGGTTTTTCTTAGTTGGAAAAGGATTTGTGCGACTTGAGCGTAGGGCAGTTCCACCATAACGCCCATCATAAGGCTGGTTTGATAAATCAACTACATCGCCATTACCTAGCAAGCCTTTCCAACCATGTCTAATTCCATAAACTTTATAGCCAAGCATAGACGCTCTGTTCCTTATATATTCAATGCTTGAATTAATTGCTGGAGTGTCGCCCCCTCCTGATAAAATTGCAAGTGTTTTTCCTTTAAAAAGTTTGTTTTCTTGTTTCATTTTATT
>CAZDEU010000087.1:0-11369 GCA_964504265.1 uncultured Bacteroidales bacterium | reverse complement strand
CGGTTCTACTTGGTATAATGCTGAAGGTGCCGAAATTGTTGACCCAGCTGTAATTGAAACATCAGAAGGTATTGCTCCTTATCTCGTCGACCCTAATCAAAAAACATTAAGTTCTAATGCCTTTAAAGATTATGAACCACAAGTAAACTTTATGCCTCGTATTTCGTTCTCATTCCCTATTTCTGACGAAGCATTGTTTTTTGCTCACTATGATGTTCTTACTAAAAGACCTACTGATGGGATACAGTTTAGTCCTCTAGATTACTTCTTTATCCAAACAAGTTCTAATAGTGTTATCAGTAATCCTGCCCTTCAGTGCGAAAGAACAGTTGATTATGAGCTCGGTTTCCAACAGCTATTAAACAAACGTTCTTCCATTAAAATGTCAGCTTATTACCGCGAAATGAGAAACTTAGTACAAGCATACAGATTTAGCGGTGCTTATCCTGTTTCTTATTATTCTTATAATAATATTGACTTTGGTACTGTAAAAGGCTTAACACTATCTTACGATCTCAGACAAAGCGGTAATGTATGGATGAAAGCATCATATACCTTACAATTTGCTGATGGTACTGGCTCAGATGCCACATCAGCTATTGCTCTTATTCGTACTGGACAACCAAATTTAAGGACAACTAACCCTGTATCTTTTGACCGCAGGCACGCACTTACTATGGTATTTGATTTTCGCTATAGCGAAGGCAAAGATTACAATGGACCAAAAATTAAAAAAATTGTAAAAGACGCTGAAGGCAACGAAAAAATCAAGAATATTAATATTTTAGAAAATACTGGTGTTAACTTTACTTTTACAGGTGGTTCTGGCGTACCATATAGCCGTTCAAGCAAAATTGTTCCTTTAGGTGGCTCAGGGCACATACTTCAAGGTTCAATTAACGGTTCACGTTTACCATGGCAATTTAAAATTGACGCACGTGTCGACAGAGATATTGAAATTAAATGGAAGGGTAAAAATGGAGAAAAAGGTAAAACTTCTTACCTTAATGTATATGTTGAAATACTTAATATTCTTAACGCTAAAAATGTGTTAAGCGTATACAGAGCAACTGGTAATCCTGACGATGATGGCTATCTTGCTGCTGCTGAGTATCAGACACAGATTAACCAGCAATTAGATTCTCAATCGTACAAAGATTTATATTCAATTGCTGTTAATAGCCCTTATAATTATAGCTTACCTCGCAGAATGAGACTTGGTGTTGCAATTAATTTCTAATTAATTTTTATTGCAGTTATATTATTTTTTGTTAAATGAAATTAATCAATTTTTAAAAAAATCTATAAAAATGATAAAATTCTTTTTAAGACTATCAATGCTGGGGTTAATCCCGTTACTTTTTTCGGGTTTATTGCATGCTGAAAAAGTTAAAAATGTTGGAAATAATTCAAACCCTGCTCCACAAAAAGCTATGGCAGCGGGTTGTATGCCTGCTACTGGTGTTTCTGAACTTAATTTGAATAACGTTAGATGCAGAATTAATACTGGTGGTGATATGTGGTGGGACTTCCAAAGTTCACTTGCTAAATACGAAATACCTAAAAATTCAGGCAAAATGTCAATGTATTCTGCTTCATTGTGGATAGCTGGTGTTGACGTTAACGGACAACTTAAATGTGCCGCCTTACGTTATCGTCAAGTTGGAAACGATTATTGGCCTGGTCCCTTAACTACCGACGGAACAGCAGCAGTTGACCCCGAAACCTGCGAAAAATATGATAAACATTTTGTGATAACCAGAGCAGAAGTAGAAACTTTTAAAGCTTGGTTCGCTGATCCTGCTTCCTACCCCGATTATACTATACCAAAATCTATTATTGATTGGCCTGCTCATGGCGACATTACCAAAAAACAAAGCTATTACCTCGCTCCTTTCTTCGATTATAATGAAGATGGTTCTTATGACCCTAATGATGGTGATTACCCTTATTACGATATTGAAAACAATTTATGCCCTCGTAACAGAGAAAATTTATATAAACCACCTCAAACTACTATGGAAGGCAATGGTATTTTAGCCGACCAAGTTCTTAAAGGTGACCAAACTCTTTGGTGGGTATTTAATGATAAAGGAAATGTTCATACCGAATCAAGTGGAGCTCCTATTGGTCTTGAAATTCGTGCTCAAGCATTTTCGTTCTCAACCAACGATGAAATTAATAACATGACCTTTTATTCCTACGAAATTATTAACCGCTCTACTTACCGCCTTACAGAAACCTATTTTAGCCAATGGGTAGATGTTGACCTCGGTTTTGCTGATGATGACTATATTGGATGTGATGTATCAAGAGGATTAGGCTACGGGTACAACGGTCGTGATGTTGATGGCAACGGACAAGCATGGGCTTATGGAAATCAACCACCTGCAGTTGGCGTTGACTTCTTTCAAGGACCTTATATTGACCCTGATGGTCTTGATAATCCAAAATATGACAATAGCGGTAATATGTTATGCGACGAAAGCATAAATGGTATTAACTTTGGCGACAGCATTGTAGATAACGAACGCTATGGAATGCGCCGCTTCGTTTATCACAATAATAGCAATTCAGGTGTCCCAAGTTATATGACTGACCCCGATGTTGCTTCTGAATATTATAATTTTCTCAGAGGTATTTGGAAAGACGGTACTAAAATGTTATATGGTGGCAATGCTCATAAATCATCTGGTGCATACGGTCCCGAATGTGATTTTATGTTTCCAGGCGATTCAGACCCTTGCAATTGGGGTACAGGCGGTCAACCACCTCAAGGTCCTAAATACTGGACCGAAAAAGAAGCAGGCAACCAACCTGAAGATAGAAGATTTATGCAATCTGCAGGTCCTTTTACCCTCGAACCTGGTGCTGTCAACTATATTACTGTTGGTATTCCTTGGGCTAGAGCTACCTCTGGAGGTGCTTGGGCTTCTGTTGAGCTACTGAGAATTGTTGATGATAAATGTCAAAGATTATTCGATAATTGCTTTAAAGTTGTAGACGGACCTGATGCACCCGATTTAACGATTCAAGAACTAGACAGAGAAATTATACTTTACATCAGCAACAGGAAATCTTCTAATAATTATAATGAAAAATATCAGGAATACGACCCTGCCATTATTTCACCTGACTCGCTAGGAAGTAACGAAAGATATGATTCTTTATACAAGTTTGAAGGATATCAAATATTCCAGTTAAAAGATCCTACTGTTTCAGTAACCGATTTATTAGACCCAGATAAAGCCAGACTAGTAGCTCAGTGCGATATAAAAAATGGTGTAGACAAAATTGTTAATGTAACTTACTCTGAAGCTATAGGTTTTAATGAAGCAACTCCAATGGTAAATGGTGAAGATAAAGGTATTGTACATTCATTCAGAATTTTTGATGATAAATTTGCTACTGGCAATACTCGCCTAGTAAATCATAAAAAATATTATTATATGGCTATTGCTTATGGCTACAATAATTATATGACTTATTCTCAAGACGAAGGTTCTCAGATACCCGGTGTTATTGGTTTGTGGGGACAAAAAACTCCTTACCTAGCAGGTAGAAAAAGTCCTTCGGGTCCTATTACTTTTTCAACTGCTATACCTCATATACCTTCTCCCGAAGCTAATGGTACTGTTCAAAGTTCAGATTATGGTGATGGTCCTAAAATAAGACGTATTGAAGGACAAGGTAATGGTGGAACCTTCCTCGTTATGACCAAAGAATCGCTTGATGAAGCTATGACAGCACCTACTTATAAAACATTTAAACCTCTTTATGAAAACTCTGCAGGTCCTATTAACGTTAAAGTTATTGACCCTCTTAACGTTAAGGATGCTGACTATACATTAAAATTTAACGTTATTGCAAATAAAATTGATTCAGCCAGATGGACTTTATATAATAACACTACAGGCGAAATATACCATTCCGATAGAACCATTGAAGTTGCAAATGAACAATTATTTACTGAACTCGGTATTTCAGTTACTATTGAACAAATCTTAAAACCTGGTGATGCTTTAGCAGTTAATAACGGATATTTAGGTGCAACTATGACTTTTGCCGATAGCTCTAAACGTTGGTTATCAGGTGTTCCTGATGATGACAGCCCTACAGAATGGAATTGGATAAGATCAGGTACTACTGAAAATGCAGCAGCTCCCGAAGAAAATGACTATCTAACTATTGATGATAATGAAGATTATGAAAAAATATTAGGTGGCACGTGGGCACCTTACAGATTATGCTCTAAATATGAATATGGTCCTGCATGGAATAATGTTTCGCTTACTGCTCTTAACAAAATGGAAAATCTCGCTAGCATTGACCTCGTTATTACACCAGATATGTCGAAATGGAGTAGAAGTATTGTACTCGAAATGGGAGAACAAAAAGCTCTTAACGAAGGACAAAAAGAACGTTTTACGCCACGTGCAGGTGCATCAATTGATAAATATGGCACACCCGAAACATCAGGAAGCACAGGCTTGGGATGGTTTCCTGGCTATGCTATTAATGTTGAAACAGGAGAACGCCTCAATATAATGTACGGCGAAAATTCGTGGTTAATTGGCGAAAATGGAAGAGATATGATGTGGAACCCAACTGGTAATTATGTAACTCCTTTAGGAGATATTTTATGGGGTGGTCAACATTATATTTATATTATGGGACACAATGGTGATTATGCTGAAGATTGCCCGGCTTATGACGAATGTGCTTGGATAAAATCTATTTTTGAAGGTCCAATTAATAACAGAAATATTTTTAAAGATATTATGTGGGCAGGCATTCCAATGCTGTCGTATGGTTTTGATTTTGACAATCCTATCAACATCCCAACTGAAGTAACTATAAGAATAAGAGTAACTAAGCCTTATGCAAGATATTATTCAACTGCATCAACAGCTTCTGCTAATCCATACAATAACGATTATCCTATGTATGCTTTTAGTACTTCTGACCTTGCAACAACAACTAATAATATGCCTACTGCTGAATCGGCACTTGATTTAATAAATGTTGTTCCAAATCCTTATTACGCTCATTCAACTTATGAAACAAGTCAGCTTGACAACAGAATTAAAATTACTAACCTGCCAGATAAATGTACTGTTACAATATATAATGTTAGCGGGACTCTTATCAGACAATTTACTAAAGATTCTGAAATAACATCAATTGATTGGGATTTGAAGAATTTTGCAGGTATTCCAATAGCAGGCGGAGTTTATCTAATACATGTTAAAGCTGATGGTATAGGTGAACGCACTATTAAATGGTTTGGATCTCTACGTCCAATCGACCTAAATTCATTTTAATTAAAAAATTAAAAATTTAAAAGTCATGAAACGAATATTTTTTCAAATATTAATTACTACTTTTGTAATTGCTCTTTTAAATATGAGTGATACCAAAGCAGGTAATAAGGACAGGTCGGGTCAGGCTGGTGCTACCGAACTGCTTATAAACCCTTGGGCAAGGAGCTCAGGTTGGGGTTCTGCTAACAGCGCATCAATTCAGGGCTTGGAAGCTCAATTCCTCAATGTAGCTGGTACAGCATTTACAGCTAAAACTGAAGTTTTATTTTCACACACTATTTGGCTTGAAGGTTCGGATATTAGCATCAATTCGTTTGGATTAACACAAAAAGTAAGTGAAGTTGGTGTGCTTGGACTAAGCGTAATGTCGATGAACTTTGGTGATATTGATATTACTACAGTTGAACTCCCCGAAGGCGGCATAGGAACTTTTTCCCCAAGTTATCTGAACATTGGAATTTCTTATGCACAAGCTTTCTCAAACAGCATATTTGGTGGTATTAATTTTAAAATTATATCAGAACAAATATCCGATAATGCTGCCAGAGGTGTTGCTATTGATGCAGGTATTCAATATGTTACAGGAATTAAAGAAAATATTCGTTTTGGAATTTCTTTAAAAAATGTAGGACCAAGAATGAAATATTCGGGTGATGGTTTATCACAACGTACTCCATTGCAAGGAGCAAATTATAGTAATACAATTCTTCAAAGATCTGATGAATTTGAACTCCCTTCACTTATTAATATTGGTGCTGCTTATGATTTTACTCTTAGTAAAGATGAACTCCATTTACTAACTGCTGCTGCTAATTTCACTTCAAATTCTTTCACAAATGATCAATATTCTTTAGGTTTGGAATATAGCTTTAAAAAAATGGCTATGCTAAGAGGTGGTTATACTTATGAAGAAGGAATATTTAGCACAACTGAAAGATCTACTGTTTTTACAGGTCCTTCAGCAGGGTTTTCAATACAAGTGCCTCTAAATAAAGAAAATGGTTCTTCCTTTTCTTTAGATTATTCTTTCCGTGCAAGTAATCCATTCTCAGGTTCTCATAGCATAGGTGCAAGAATCTACCTTTAATTTTTTGGTTTTAAATTAAGTTTTTGGGAACAGACCCGTTTACGGGTCTTTTTCCTTTTTAATAACAATGATATTTTTCTTTAAAAAAGCAGAGATATGTCAAAAGTAAAGTATTATACAGAAGAAGGCTTACAGAAGTTAAAAGATGAATTACAGTATCTTATTTCTGTTGAAAGACCTGCTATTTCAAAACAAATAGCCGAGGCAAGAGATAAGGGCGACCTATCTGAAAATGCCGAGTATGTTGCCGCTAAGGAAGCACAAGGTCTTCTTGAACTTAAAATTTCAAAACTTCAAGAAGTGCTTATGAGTGCAAGAGTTATTGATGCGTCTAAACTCGACACTTCAAAAGTACTTATTCTTACTACTGTAAAAATAAAAAATCTTAAAACATCCAAAGAGATGATTTACACTTTAGTTCCCGAAAGTGAATCAGATATTAAAAACGGAAAACTTTCGGTAGCCTCTCCTATCGCTAAAGCATTGCTCGGTAAAAGCAAAGGCGATAAAGTTGAAGTTATTGCTCCTGCTGGAATTATTCCTTTCGAAATTGTTGAAATTTTATAATTTATTATTATGGCTACTGAAAGTATTTTTTCTAAAATTATTAACGGCAAAATACCCTGTTACAAAATAGCAGAAAACGACAATTGTCTTGCCTTTTTAGACATATCTCCTTTAGAAAAAGGTCATACTATTATAATTCCTAAAATCGAAATTGATTACATTTTCGACTTAAAAAATGATTTGTTTAACGACTTATTTCTATTTTCTAAAAAAATTGCAAAAGGAATACAAGCATACACAAATTGTAAAAAAGTTGGTATCGCAGTTGTTGGGCTTGAAGTACCTCACGCACATATTCATCTTATTCCATTAAATACAGGTTTTGAAATAAATTTTCAACGCGAAAAGTTAAAATTAAAACCTGAAGAATTTAACGAAATTGCTACAGAAATAGCAAAACTAATTTAAGTTTTTATACTATTTTATCTGGATTTTCAGTTAAAAAAGATTTCCAACTATTATACGAAGCTTTGCTGAAAGTATGTTTTGATTGAAAGTAATGGCAAACAGCAGTAGCAACAGCATCGCTAGCATCAAAATGTTTTGGTGCAATAGGGAGTTCAAGAATATTAGCCAACATAGCGGCTAATTGTTCTTTTGATGCATTACCCCTTCCTGTTACGCTTTGCTTTATTTTTCGGGGTGAGTATTCAAAAATAGGTATATTGCGATATAAGGCAGCAGCCATAGCTACACCTTGTGCTCTGCCTAACTTTAGCATTGATTGAACATTTTTTCCAAAAAAAGGAGCTTCAATTGCCAATTCATCTGGTTTATAACTATCAATTATTGATAATGTGCTTTCAAAAATTTTTTTTAGTTTTAAAGAATGATATTTTAATTTTGACAAAATTAATACGTCCATAACCAAAAGTTCTATACTTTTACCTTTTTCTGATATGACACCAAAACCCATAATTGTAGTTCCAGGATCAATGCCTAATATAATCCTATCTTTTTGCATAATTTGTATTAAATGAACACTTTTAAAACAAAAATAGTTAAAAGAATTGACCTGTCGTTAAAAGTATTATTTTTAATAAGTACTTATTTATATTTATATTTTGAAATATTTTATAATAATAAAATTAGTATATTAATTGAAGGTTTTAGTATTAATAATAACATTGTTTATAAGTTAATTTTTATTTTATTGTTAATGCCTATTAACTGGGGCATAGAATCAGTTAAATGGAAATATTCTGTAAAAAATATACAAAATATTAGTTTTATTAAATCGTTAAAAGCAACTATCGTTAGCGTTGCACTTGGCGTATTTACCCCAAATAGGGCTGGCGAAATTCCTGGACGAGCATTATTCCTTGATAAATGCAATTTGTTGAAAGCTACTTTAATAAGCTCAGTAAGCGCTATCTCACAATTAGCGGTTACACTAATTTTAGGTTTTTTATTTTTGCCATTTGGATTAGGTTATATAACTACCGATATTGAATTAGTAATAGCAGTTTATGCTTGTTCTGTGTTTTTAGTAGTATTTATATTTTTATTATATTTTAATGTAAATATACTATCAAAAATATCAAAATGTAGATTAATTAGAAAATTTCCCAACTTTTGCAAACAACTTAAAGTATTTAAATTATTTAATTTTACAATGCTTCTAAATATTTTTTTGTTGAGTTTATTAAGATATGCTGTTTTTACAATCCAATTTATTCTGATATTAAAAGCTTTTTCAATAAATTTATCGTTTTCCGAATATTTGTTTTTTGTTACTGTTAATTATTTGATAATTACTGCCATTCCTACTATAGCTTTAAGTGAAATTGGCGTTAGAGGTGCAGTTGGTGTTTATATGTTTAATATTATGGGAATTAGCAATGCTGATGCTGAATTTAACCTGCTTATGGCTACAACTATGCTTTGGTTTATTAATGTGGTTATACCAGCTTTTATTGGTACTTTTTTTATCTCTTCAATAAAATTTAAAAAATTATAAGTTTATGAACATATTTTTATTAATACTTTGTTCAATTATTATAATATATTCAGCATTAATGTTAATTTTGCTAATATTTTGGACCTCAGATAAAACAAGCAATTGCTCGCAAAAGAATAATGATTTTTATAATGTTTTTATAAAGTCTGATAAAATTATTGCCTCTGTTATTGTTACTGTCAGAAATGAACAAGAAAACATTTTAAATTGTCTTTTTTCTTTAACTAGTCAAAAAATTGAAAATTTAAAAATTGAAATAATAATAAGCGATGATTTTTCTACTGATAAGACAACAGAAATAGTTGAAAAATTTATAGAAACATATAAAAATAATAATTTTTCTATACAACTTATTAAATCTTATTCTCATCAAAATTACAATTTATATTCAAAAAAATATTCTCAAGAAGTAGCAATAAAACAGGCACAAGGCGAAATAATTATTCTTACCGATGCTGATTGTATTGCAGAAAACAAATGGATTATCACAATTTTAAACTATTTTAACGACAATATGACCCAGTTCGTCTCAGCACCTGTTCATATTAAATCAGATAAAAGTTTTTTCAGCAAATTACAGGCATTAGAGTTTGCCAGCCTTATTATTTCTGGGGGAGCTTTAATTTATCTTAATAAACCTGTAATGGCAAATGCTGCAAATCTTGCATTCAGGAAATCATCATATATTAAATTAATAGATAATATTCAATCAAAAAATATATCATCGGGCGATGATATTTTTTTGATGTCGGCATTTAAAAAAGTTTATGGGAATAATTCAATAAATTTTATAAAGGAAAAAGATGCGATAGTATATACTAAACCTCAAAATACTTTTAAAGATTTTATTCACCAGCGTATCAGATGGGCTTCAAAAGCAGGAGCTTATAAAGATTTCTTTAGTGTTTTTTTGAGTTTAACTGTTTTTTTTGCTAATTTATCCATCCTAATACTAGGGTTTATTGCAATATTTTTATTACAAAATTTAAAAATATTTTTAATTGCATTTATAATAAAAGCTATAAGTGAATTTGTAATACTTTACGTAGGTTTAAAACTTTTCAATTTGCGAAAGCTATTATATTATTTTATTCCTATGATTATTATATATCCTTTTTATATATTTATAACACCAATATTAAGTTTATTTTACAAGCCAACCTGGAAGGGACGAAAAATCAAAACCTAATATGGAAAATTTTTCATCATAGCCGATGCAATGTCTAAATCAGAAGGTGTAGTAATCTTAATATTTTCGAAATTTCCTTCAATTAAATTTATTTTATATCCTAAATGTTCAACTACAGAAGCATCGTCAGTAAATTCATCAGTAAATTTCTGATGATAAGCCTTTTTAATAATTGCAGAATTAAAGACCTGCGGAGTTTGAACAATTCTCAATAAGTTTCGGTGATAAACTGTATTTTCTCCATTTTCAATTTTACGAACAGATTCTTTAATTTCTATCGCAGGCACAGCATTCCCCTTATGTTGAGCGACAATAAAAGCATTTTCGACAACTGAAGCAGAAACAAAAGGTCGTACGCCGTCATGAATTGCAACAACAGAATTATCTTCAATTTCGTTTAAACCATTAAAAACAGACTGAAAACGAGTATTACCACCTTCTACTAATTTATAAGAAAGCAAAAAATTATGTTTTTGACAGAGTTCTGACCATAATTCAAAATAACATTGGGGAAGCACTAAAATAAAAGGAGCAGCAATTCTACATTTCATAAAAAGCTCTGCCGTCCACATCAGCAAAGGCTTTCCTTTTATATTAACAAATTGTTTGGGAATTTCAAGTCCCATTCGCTTACCGCTGCCACCGGCAACTATTATTAATTGCCTTTTCAATTAATTAATTGTTTAATATATAGAAAATTTATATAATTAACATAGCATCGCCATAAGTAAAGAACTTGTATTTTTCAGCAATAGCTTCTTCATAAGCTTTCATCAAAAAGTCAAAACCTGCAAAAGCAGCCACCATCATCATCATAGTTGACATAGGTAAATGAAAATTGCTAATAAGACTATTAGGTATTGTAAACTCGTAAGGTGGAAAAATAAATTTATTAGTCCAACCATTATAAGGTTTCAACAAACCTGAAATTGACACTGAAGATTCTACTGCTCTTAAAGTAGTAGTGCCAACAACACAAATATTTTTGCGATTTGCTTTGGCCTGATTAACCATTTCGGCAGTTTTTGATTCTATAAGCATTTGCTCAGAATCTATTTTATGTTTAGTAAGATCCTCAACTTCAACACCTCTAAAATTACCAAGTCCTGCATGCAAAGTAACTTCGGCAAAAGACACACCTTTGAGCTCCAATCTTTTCATTAGTTCTCTGCTAAAATGCATACCTGCAGTAGGAGCTACAACAGCACCTTCGTGTTTTGCATAAATAGTCTGATATCTTTC
>CAZDEU010000086.1:0-11398 GCA_964504265.1 uncultured Bacteroidales bacterium | reverse complement strand
ATCATTTAATTTCGCAACCTGGTTCGGTAGTTTCGCCGGGATTAACAAAGTGTAATTTACCGTCGGCACTTTCAGCCATAAGTATCATGCCCTGCGATTTAATTCCTTTTAGCTCGCGGGGAGCAAGATTAACAAGTATAGTAACTTTTTGTCCGATAATTTTATCGGGTTCATAAAATTCAGCAATGCCCGATACAACAGTTCTTTTATCAATACCTGTATCAATAGTTAATTTAAGTAGTTTTTTTGTTTTTGGAACTTTTTCAGCTTCAATAATTACGCCTGAACGTAAGTCAATTTTAGAAAAATCATCAAAACTTATTTCGGGCTTTTGTTGTTTAGCTTTATTTTGTGATAAAGAATTTTGTTTTTTAGTTTCTAAAAGTTTTTCGATTTGAGCATTAATAGCATCATTATCAATTTTTTCAAAAAGCAATGAAGGTGCTTCAAGATGCGAACCTGCATTAATCAAATCAATTTGCCCTGCATTTTCCCAATTGTAGTGTTTTAAATTCAGCATATTACGTATTTTTTCTGCTGTAAAAGGCAAAAAAGGTTCAGCAATTATACTAAGATTAGCACAAATTTGCAGACAAATATTAAGGACAGTGCCAACTCGTTGAGAATTTGTTGAAAATAATTTCCATGGCTCGTTATCAGTCAAATATTTATTCCCTAATCTTGCCATATTCATCATCTCTGCTAATGCTTCGCGAAAACGATAAGCCTCTAAAGATGCTGCAATTTTTTCGGGCAAAACTTTAATTTCTGCAATAGTATTTTTATCATCCTGATTAAGTTCAGTTAAAGCAGGCACATTACCATTAAAAAATTTATGGCTAAGCACCATTGTTCTATTGATAAAGTTTCCTAAAATAGCGACTAATTCATTATTATTACGTGCCTGAAAATCTTTCCACATAAAATCATTATCCTTTGTTTCAGGTGCAATTGATAAAAGAACATACCTAAGCACATCTTGTTTGCCTTCAAAATCGCGTAAATACTCGTGTAGCCATACAGCCCAGTTTCGCGAAGTGCTGATTTTATCATTTTCAAGATTCAGAAATTCAAAAGCAGGAACGTTTTCAGGCAATATGTAAGAACCTTCTGCCATAAGCATAGCGGGAAAAATAATACAATGGAACACAATATTATCTTTTCCAATAAAATGAACAAGTTTAGTTTGTGGGTCTTTCCAATATTTTTCCCAGTTTTCGCCATTTTTTTCAGCCCATTCTTTAGTAGCAGAAATATAACCTATAGGTGCATCAAACCATACGTAAAGCACTTTACCATCAGCACCTTCAACAGGCACTTTTACGCCCCAGTCCAAATCTCTTGTAACTGCCCTTGATTGAAGTCCGTTATCTAACCACGATTTACATTGCCCATAAACATTTGTTTTCCAGTCATCTTTGTGTTCTACAAGAATCCATTTTTTTAGTCTATCTTCAAATTTTTGAAGTGGTAAAAACCAGTGTTTGGTTTCTTTAAGAACAGGGATATTGCCACTAATAACAGAGCGAGGGTTAATTAGGTCAGTTGCATTTAATGAAGTTCCACATTGTTCGCATTGGTCGCCATAAGCCTTTTCGTTACCACAATGAGGACAAATACCTGTAATATATCTATCGGCAAGAAATTGTTTTTGTTCCTCATCGTAATACTGTTGTGTTATAGCCTCTTCGAAAATTCCTTTATCATATAAAATCTTAAAAAAATCAGAAGCTGTTTTATGGTGAATAGGCGATGAAGTACGTGAATAAATATCGAAAGAAATACCAAGTTCGGCGAAAGATTCTTTGATTATATTGTGATATTTATCGACAACTTCCTGAGGTGTTTTTCCTTCAGCTCTTGCTTTTATTGTAATAGGCACACCATGTTCATCAGAGCCACCAATAAATACAACGTCTTTTTTATTTGAGCGTAAAAATCTTACATATACATCAGCAGGAATATAAACGCCAGCAAGATGACCAATGTGTAAAGGTCCGTTAGCGTAAGGCAAGGCAGAGGTTATTGTATATCTGTTAAATGATTTGTTGTTAACTGTCATAAACATTAAATATTTTATTTTGCAAACTTACATCATAAATATTAAAAATCTAAAAAAATAATTTTCTTTATATAATTGAAAGCATTAAATTTTAACATTCCAATAATTTTTATTACATTTGTAAAAAAACAAATAAGCCTTCTTTATGAAGCATAAATTTAAATTATTATATGGCAAGATCACAAGACACTTTTAACAAACGAGAACAGGAAAAAAAAAGACTAAAAAAGAAATTAGAAAAAGAGAAAAAAAAAGAAGAGCGCAAGGCTAATGCGTCAAAAGGCAAAAGTTTTGAAGAAATGCTTGCTTATGTAGACGAAAACGGCAATATTACCTCCACACCACCAACTGAATCAAATAAAACTAATGAAATAAAAATTGAAGATATTCAGTTAGGTGCAGCAATTCGTAAAGATATAAATCCGGAAGATCTAATCAGAAAAGGAACAATTACTTATTTTAACCAATCGAAAGGTTATGGTTTTATTAAAGACCATGAGACTCAGGATAATGTTTTTGTTCATATAAATAATATGTTAGAACCTTTAAAAGAAAACGACAAAGTTATTTTTGAAACTGAAAGAGGACAGAAAGGCTTAAGTGCTTTTAATGTAAAGATGCAAAAGTAGTTTAAAAAGTTGTAAAGTTTGTAAAGTTGAATGATAGTGGATTTACGAATTACGATTTCATATTTTATAGACTAATCATAATTTTTTCCCTTTTAACTTTCAACATTTCCCTTTTAACTTCATTCCCTTTATTCAGCTAAAATAATAATATTATTATTTAAAACTTCAATTATACCACCTTCAATATCAACGAATTGAGTATTTTTATCGGGTGTAACAATTCTAACTTTTCCTTGTTTCAAAACAGCAATTAAAGGAGCATGATTATTTAGTATTTCAAAAGAACCATCCGTGCCTGGCAATTGTATAAGCGAAGCTTCTCCTTTCCAAAGACTTTTATCGGGTGTTAATATTTCTAAAGTCATTTTCAAATCAATATTAATAACGCATAGAATTAATTTTGTGATTCAGCTAACATTTTACGACCTTTTTCAATAGCTTCTTCAATAGTACCAACAAGATTAAAAGCACCTTCGGGGTATTCATCAACTTCTCCATTCATTATCATTTTAAACCCTTTAATTGTGTCTTCTATAGGAACAAAAACACCTTTTAACCCAGTAAACTGTTCAGCAACGTGGAATGGCTGAGAGAGGAAACGCTGAACTCTTCTTGCTCTGTGAACAATAAGTTTATCTTCGTCTGACAGTTCATCCATACCTAAAATTGCAATAATATCCTGCAACTCTTTGTAGCGTTGGAGAATTTCTTTAACTCTTTGGGCAGTTTGATAATGCTCTTCTCCAACAACATCGGGAGTTAAAATACGAGAAGTTGAATCTAATGGGTCAACAGCAGGGTATATACCAAGTTCAGATATTTTACGATTTAAAACTGTAGTAGCATCAAGGTGAGCAAAAGTTGTAGCAGGAGCAGGATCGGTAAGGTCGTCGGCAGGAACATAAACCGCCTGAACCGAAGTGATAGAGCCTCTTTTAGTTGAAGTAATTCTTTCCTGCATAATACCCATTTCGGTAGCCAGCGTGGGCTGATAGCCAACAGCCGAAGGCATACGTCCTAACAGAGCAGAGACTTCGGAGCCTGCTTGAGTAAAACGGAAAATATTATCAATAAAGAAAAGAATATCGTGACCGCCTGAGGTATCATCGCCGTCTCTGAAATATTCAGCCATTGTTAAACCTGATAAAGCTACTCTGGCACGTGCTCCGGGAGGTTCATTCATCTGCCCGAAAACTAAAGTAGCCTGAGATTTTTCTAATTCATTCATATCAATAGCAGATATATCCCAGTCGCCTTTTTGCATACCTTCCATAAATTTATTGCCATAGCGAATAACGCCCGATTCAATCATTTCTCGAAGCAAATCGTTGCCTTCACGCGTTCTTTCGCCAACACCGCCAAATACCGACATACCAGAATATTTTTTAGCAATATTATTGATAAGTTCCATAATAATAACAGTTTTTCCAACACCTGCACCACCAAACAAACCAATTTTACCACCTTTAGAATAAGGCTCAATAAGGTCAATCACCTTTATACCAGTATAAAGAACTTCTTGTTGAGTAGATAAATTTTCAAAAGTGGGTGGGTCGCGATGTATACTGCTTAGATTTTCCATCGAAACTGCGCCAATACCGTCGATAGGCTCTCCTATAACATTAAATAATCTGCCTTTAACAAAATCGCCGACAGGCATAGAAATAGTATTGCCAGTAGATTTAACAGGTAAACCACGACGTAATCCATCAGTAGAATCCATGGCTATGGTTCTTATTGTATTTTCGCCAATATCCTGCTGGCATTCAAGAATAATTTTATTACCGTCATCACTTGTTACTTCAAGTGCTTCATAAATATTAGGTAAACTTTCTTCATTTTCAAAGGTAACGTCAATAACGGCACCAATAATTTGTGAGATTTTCCCGAGGCTTGTCTTACTCATTTTATAAAATTCTTAATAAAAATAACTTAAAAAAACTAAAACTGCACGAAATTAGTATTTTTTTCATAAATGCTAACGAAAAGCAATTAATTATATTTTTATATTTTTGCAACTTATTATAAATCGTTGTATTTAAGAACATTATTTTTATTGTGCAAATATTTTACGGAACAGAAAATTTTAATTCAGTAACAAGCAGTGTTGTTACAGTTGGTACTTTTGATGGTGTACATTTAGGTCATAAAAAAGTATTAAATTTACTTAAATCGGAAGCTTATACTAATGGGTTTAATAGCGTAGTAGTAACATTTTCAGCACACCCACGCATTGTTTTGAAACAAAATATTACTAATTTGAAATTTCTCAGTACTATTGACGAAAAAATAAATTTATTAAAAAAATATGGTATTGACCAACTCATTATAATTCCTTTTGATAAGGATTTCGCAGATTTACAAGCAAATCAGTTTATAAGTAAATATCTAAAAAATATAATTAATGCTAATACTATTATAGTTGGTTACGACCATCATATAGGCAAAGGCAGAGGAGCAGATGCTGATGCGATAACAAAAGCTGCATCGGCTGAAGGTATTAAAGTACTTACTATAATACCTGAATATATTGAAGGCGAAGCTGTAAGTTCCACTCGTATTAGGAATGCGTTAGCTACTGGAAATATTAAACTTGCTAATATATGTCTTGGTTATAAATATAATTTTAATGGTAAAGTTGTTGAAGGCAATAAACTAGGCAGCAAAATAGATTTTCCAACTGCTAATTTATTGCCAACAGATAATATGAAACTTATTCCTGCTAAAGGTGTTTATGCTGTTAATGTTAAAGTAAACGGTGTTATTTATAAAGCAATGATGAATATTGGATTTAGACCCACTATTAATAATAAAAATAAGATTAATAAAATAATTGAAGTGCATATTTTTAATTTTAATAAATATATATATAATGATATTATTTGCGTTTATATAGTTGATAAAATTAGAGATGAAAAAAAATTTGATAGCCTGAATGCGTTAAAAGATCAATTAGTAATTGACAAAATAACAGCCTTAAATATATTATCTATTTAATGTATACATTAAAAAAACATATTTTTCATTTATTCCTTATCAATAAAATATATATATTATGTTTTATATATGTTTTTTTTATATGTTTAAATATATTTTCACAGGAGTCTGACACTTCCTTTTTGGCTCGTCAAATTGAATATAACTCATTAGAAGATGTTAAAAATGTTAATCCTAATGAAATTTTCAAATTAAATTTGAGAAAGAAAAAATTAAAATCAATACCATCGGAAGTATTTACTTTTAAAAATTTGAGAGTTTTAAATCTTTCGAGAAATGATATTAAGGAAATACCTAAGGAGATAGGCAAACTAAAAAATTTAGAAGTACTTGATTTGTCAGCCAATAAAATTGAATTATTACCGCCCGAAATTTTTACTTTAACCGAGTTACGAAAACTTATTTTAAATAAAAATAATATTGAAATTTTACCACCTGCCATAGCAAAGCTTACAAAGCTCGAAACACTCGATTTGTGGGGGACACAAATATTTGAATTTCCTAAAGAAATTTCAAAATTAAATTCAACACTTAAAAGGCTTGATTTAAGAGTAATATATATGACAGAAGCTCAGCAAGAAAAAATTTCAAAATTATTACCTGACGTAGAAATATTTTTTTCGAGAAGCTGTAATTGCGATTAAAATAAATATTTAACCAAGTTTAAATTATAATGTTTTATGATTATTCTTTAACTTGTTGAAAAAATCTTGATTTAATTCAAAATAATACAAAACATTTAATTAATTTTACAAACTTGCAGAAGTGTTTTTAAAAAATGCTTTACAAAATAATATGCATTAAATGTATTATAGATTATAATTTGAAAACATAATTATGATGATAAAAAAAATGTTAATCAAAAAAATTACGCCTTTAATTGGCATAATTATGATATTTGTTGCAAATTCATTATTTTCACAAAAGACAAATATTTTTAATCAGCCCGACGAAGATTTCAGAACGGCACTTGAACTTTTTAATAAAGAAAAATACGGCTCGGCAAAAGTTATTTTTAATAAAATTGCTGAAAATCCACAGTCAAGCAGGCAGGATATATTGACTGCTGTTAGATATTATGAGGCTGTTTGTGCTGTTGAGCTTTATAACCCTGATGCTGAAAACAAACTTTTATCTTTTGTTTTCGATTATCCTGAAAATTCTAATATTAATCAGGCATGGCTACAATTAGCTCGTTATAATTATAAAAAAAGAAGTTATAAAAGAGCTTTAAAAGCATTCGACAATATTGATGTTTATTATCTTAATGCTGAAGAGGTTGCAGAATTTCATTTTAAAACTGGTTATAGTTATTTTGCAAGCAAGAATTATGAACCAGCCAAAAGAGCATTCTATGAAATCATAGATAAAGAATCTAAATATAATTCGCCTGCTAATTATTTTTACGCTCATATAGCTTATACAGAAAAAAATTATGAAACTGCATTAAACAGATTTTTAAAATTAACATCATCGCCCGATTTTTCACCTATTGTACCTTATTATATAACTCAGATTTATTATTTGCAAGGCAAGTACGAAGAATTACTGAAAGTAGCACCAGGCTTACTTGATTCAGCAAATACAAAAAGAGCACCCGAAATAGCAAGACTTATCGGCGAATCGTATTATAAAACAGGTCAATTTGGGAAGTCGATACCCTACCTCGAAATGTATAAAACAAAAACAACATTGCAGATAACTCGCGACGATTATTATCAGTTGGCTTATGCCTACTACCGTACTCAACAATATGGTGAAGCATTAGATTATTTTAGAAAAGTTACCGGTCCTGAAGACTTTTTAAGTCAGAATGCGTGGCAATTACTTGCCGACTGTTATTTAAAAACAGGAGAAAAAACTTTTGCCCGTAATGCTTTTTTGTCGGCTTATAAACTTAAAATTGATGCAGATATTACCGAAGATGCTTTGTTTAATTATGCAAAATTGTCTTACGATTTATCGATTAATCCATACAATGAAGCGATTAATGCCTTTCAATTGTTTATAAACGATTATCCTAATTCTGTAAATATTGACGATGCCAATACATATCTTGCCGAGCTGTTTATGTCGACCCGCAATTATAAAGATGCACTAAAATCAATAGAAACAATAAAAATAAAAAGTGAAAAAATTAATATCGCATGGCAAAAAGTAGCATATTTCAGAGCTGTTGAATTGTTTAACGACAAAAAATTCAACTATGCCTTACCTTTATTTACTAAAGCTGCTTCAATGAGGTATAATAATACTTATGCTACTTTAAGTCATTTTTGGTCTGGCGAAATTTATTTTAAACAAAATAAAATAGATTCAGCTTTGTCGAAATATAATGCCTTTCTACTTTCGCCCGGTGCCTATAATATGCCCGAATTTAATATTGCTCAATATAATATTGCTTATTGTTATTTTAATGAAAAAAAATATTCTCAAGCAATTATTCCTTTTCAGAAGTTTTTGTTAGGAAAACCCGATGAAAAGCAAGAAATTACAAACGATACCTATAAAAGAATAGCCGACTGCTATTATATGAATAAAGATTTGGATAATGCTATAATGTATTATGATAAAGCAATATCAACAAATTTATCAGGTACAGATTATTCAATGTTTCAAAAAGCAATGGCACTTGGTGTTTTAAAAAGATTTAATGAAAAAGCAGATATTTTAAATAAACTAATTACATCTTATTCCAAATCGAATTATGTTGATGATGCTTATTTTGAACTTGCCGACACTTATGCCTTGCTTGGTGAAAACGAAAAAGCAGTTGATAATTATTCAAAAGTTATTGATAAATATCCTCAAAGTTCTTATGTTAGCAAAGCTAAAGCTCAAAGAGGTTTATTGCATTTTAATATGCAACAAGATGAAATAGCTCTTAAAGAATTAAAAGAAGTTGTTGCTCTATATCCTGGTACTGTAGAATCAAAAGAAGCTCTTGTAACTATTCAGGATATATATATATATATGAATAAAGTAGATGAATTTTTGGTTTATGTTAAAGATATTAAAGGAGTTACAAATATTCAGGAAGATTCGATAACATATCAGGCTATTGAATTCAGGTATATGAAAGGAGATTGCGAAAACACACGAAGCAGTTTTACAAATTATATAAAAACATTTCCTAATGGAGTATTTGTAACAAATGCATATTTTTACAGAGCCGAATGTGATTTCAAAGCTGCAGAATTAGAAAACGCACTTATAGGCTATGATTATGTGATTTCAAAGCCAAGAAATAAATTTACCGAAAGTTCATTATTAAAAGCTTCTTCTATTACATTTACTCAAAAGAAATATGAAGCAGCTCTGCAATATTATACTAAACTTGAGCAATTAGCCGAATACGACAATAATATTCTTGAAGCCCGCAAAGGTATTATGAGATGCAATTTTGAACTTAAACAATTTGAACAGGCTATTGCTGCAGCCGAAAAGTTGCTTGCAACTTCAAAAGTTAGCGAAGATAAAATGCTTACCGATGAAGCAAATATGACTATTGCACGTTCTGCGTTCTTCCTTGACAATATTCCTAAGGCACAAACTATGTTTACTATGGTTTCGAGAGAAAGTAAGGGAGAAGCAAAAGCTGAGGCTAAATATTATCTTGCTGAAATTCAATATGGTATGAAAAATTACGATGAGTCGCAAAAAGAAATTTTTGAACTTATTAACCAAGTGCCTTCATACGACAAATGGATAGCTAAAGGCTTTATTTTGCTTGCTGATAATTATTTTGAAACAGGAAATCCTTTTGAAGCTAAACAGACTTTGCAGGCTGTTATTGATAATTATAATGGAAGCGACTTGGTTGAAATTGCATATATGAAACTCAATGCAATTATAGCTTCCGAAAAAACCGAAACGCAATCATTGGAAGAACAGAATATTGAACCAGAAGACCTTGTTCCTGAAGACCTTCCGCAAGAATAATTAATATATGTAAATTTTTTAAATATAAATTAACATGAAAAAAACATCAATTATATTTTTTGCTTTAATATGTTTAATTTTAACAGCAAAAGCCCAAGAAGATAAGTATAATGCTACTGTTGTTGTTGTTGGTAATTTTCAGCCAACTATAAGCGATGCGTCGAAAATTAATTTTACTCCTTCAATAAAGGATAGCATAATAGTTCAACCTCAACTCAATTATTTTATTAACTCAAAACGTTATGAAACAAGTTTTGAAACTGAGCCAATTAAACCTGTACGACTTGTAGATGAAAGAATAACTAAGTTATATAAATTTCTTGCAAAAGCTGGTTGGGGAACTTATAAAACTCCTTACGCAGAGTTGTTTTACTCAAATCAGCGTTCGCGTAAATGGTCTAACAGTTTTCGTTTAAAGCATATTTCATCAACTGGTAAAATTGATAACGCTGGTTATCCCGGTTGGAGCGATAATATTATTGAAGCCAATGTTGGACGATACTTTAAAAATTCTGCTTTGTGGGGTGGGGTTAATTTTTCGCGTAATGTTGTTCATTACTACGGTTTTAATCCCGATACTGTTTGTAATGATATTGCGATTAATATTGATAAATCGTTGATAAAACAAAGGTTTTTTTATACAGGTGCTTTTTTGAAATTTGTTAATACTAATATTGACTCTTCCGCTATAGATTATAAATTTAAACTTGATTACAATTTTACAGGCGATTATTTTAAAAGGAAAGAACATGATATAGAATTTGCAGGTTTATTATCGAAAAACCTTGAACTTTTTAAAATTACTAAATCACAAAATCTGGGAATAAATATTAATGCTGATTTTGTTAGTCAGGATTTTTATGGTAACGAAACGTACAACAATTCATTAATTTCATTACGGCCTTACTTAAATACAAAATTCGGTTTTTTCGATATTAATATTGGAGGTAATGCGTCAATTACAGCCGACAGTATTTCATATCTTTATTTTTATCCGCAGGCTGAAATTCATTTTCGCCTTATCAGAAATATTCTTGATATTTATGGTGGTTACACAGGCAATATTGACCGACACGATTATCGTAGTTTAAGTAAGGAAAATCCTTTTGTTTCCTATCAAATACCAAATAGTTATTCTTATAATAAATCGGAAATTTACGGAGGTATTAATGCAAGCATTTCAAAAAACATTAACTTTTTTGGGAAACTATCGAACAGCAAAATTGATAATATGAATTTCTTTGTCAGAGAAAATAATAATTTTTTACCTTCACAAAAATGGTGCAACCGATTTATATCTGTTTACGATGATGTGAGATTGTTAAAAGTTAGTAGCGGTATTACATATCAGCAACAGGAAAGATTCAAGGTAGCTTTGGGTGGCACGTGGAATGAATATTATATGACAGATGAAATGCAACCTTGGCATAAATCGCCTTATGAAATATATTTTTCTGCTAAATATAATATTCAAAATAAGATTATTGCAAATGCTGAATTATTTTATTTTGGACCTTCGTATGGCTTAGCTACAGCATCTTATAATAGCACTTTTGTTATGCCTCACAAAATTAAAGCTTACTGCGATATTAATCTTTCGCTTGAATATCGATACAGTAAAGTGTTGAGTGGTTTTATAAATTTCTATAATATTGGTGCTACGCGTTTTGAAAAGTGGCTTGATTATCCTTCGAGACGATTTAGTTTGCTGGCAGGTGTTACTTACGGGTTTTAATGAGTTAATAAAGTTTGTAAAGTTTGTAAAGTT
>CAZDEU010000085.1:0-11692 GCA_964504265.1 uncultured Bacteroidales bacterium | reverse complement strand
CCAATTTTAAGATGCATAGATACAAATTTTTTAGATACTTTTTTATCTGATTCTTCAGTTTTAATACCGCTACTAAACATAGGATGGTCCGAAACCAATAGCAATGCACCTGTTGGAATATGATTAGCAAAACCAACTGCAAAAACTGTTGCAGTTTCCATATCAACGCCCATACATCTTATTTGTTTAAGATATTCTTTAAATTTATTGTCATATTCCCATACTCGTCGGTTAGTGGTATAAATAGTACCCGTCCAATAGTCGCGGTTATTGTCGCGTATAGTTGTAGAAACAGCTTTTTGTAAGTTAAAAGCGGGCAAGGAAGGCACTTCAGGAGGAAAATAATCGTTTGATGTTCCTTCACCTCTTATTGCTGCAATAGGTAATATTAAATCGCCAATTTTATTTTTTTTTTGCAAGCCTCCGCATTTACCTAAAAACAAGCAGGCTTTGGGTTTGCGAGCAGAAAGTAAATCAAGAATAGTTGCAGCATTGGCACTGCCCATCCCAAAATTAATTATGCTTATTTTGCCTGATGTTGCAGTTGGCATAGGTTTGTTTATGTCTTTTATTTCAACATTTTCCCATTGGACAAAGGTTTCAAGATATTGATGGAAGTTTGTAAGCAAAATATAATCTCCAAACTCATCAACAGGAACACCTGTGTAGCGGGGAAGCCAGTTATTAACAATGTCTTCTTTTGTCTTCATATAATTTCTTTTAAGTATTTCGCATTAGTCTGTGTATTTTATTTTGTTAAAGATAATTGTTTTGTACAATTATTTTTCTTAATGTAGTTAGTGCAAAATTAATCCTTTTAATCTTTATAATTCAATAGTTTTATCTTTGTATCGAAAATTATGGAAAAATTAAATCTGCCAATATATGAATTTCGGTTTAATAATACCGAAAAACGCGCTGAAATATTTGATTGCGTCCGAAAAAAATTTGTTGCTCTTACTCCAGAAGAATGGGTAAGACAAAATTTTATTATGTATATGATTAATGAACTTAATGTTCCTAAATCGCATATTGCAGTTGAACATAATATTTTTGTTAATAAAATGAGTAAAAGAACCGACATAACTGTTTTTGGTAAATCAGCACAAGCTGTTATGATTGTCGAATGTAAAGCTACATCGGTTAATATTAGCCATCAAGTTTTTGAACAAATAGCTCGATACAATATGGTTCTTAAAGTTCCTTATCTTGTGGTTACTAACGGAATTAATCATTATTGTTGCAAAATTAATTACGATAATAATGAATTTAATTTTATTGATTATATTCCAAATTATGTCGAAATTTCATGATTGTTAGTATTATTTTTTTAATAAACCATTTTAATATGAAGCCGCCTGTTTTTAATTATCATACTCATACAAAATATTGCGATGGTTCTGATTCGCCTGATAAATATGTTGACGAAGCTATGAAACATAATTTTAAACATCTTGGTTTTTCGGGTCATGCTCCTCTTGATAAAGATATAGAATGGGCAATGACTAAGGAAGATGCTCTAATTTATTGCAATGATGTTAACCTTATCAAGAAAAACAATAATCAACATTTTTCTGTTTTGCTTGGTATGGAAGCTGATTATGCACCTGGCATTTCTTCAGATTTTAATTTTATTAAAAATTTTTATAATCTTGATTTTATAATTGGTTCTGTTCATCTTGTTTTCACTCCTGATAAAAAGAACTATTGGTTTATTGATGGTCCTGAAGAAAATTATATTAATGGTCTGTCTTGTTTTTATAACAATAACATTAAAAAAGCTGTTACTGCATTTTATCACCAAACAGCCGATATGATAAGCTCTCAATCTTTTGATATTATTGGACATATAGATAAGATAACAATGAATAACAAAAACAAATTTTTTAAAACTGACGAGTTTTGGTACAAAAAATTGGTGTTTGAAGTTTTAGATTTAATAAAACCTGATGGTCCTATTGTAGAAGTTAATATGAGAGGATTATATAAAAATAAATCATCCGAAACATTTCCTGAAAAATGGATTATAAAAGAATGTGTACATCGTAAAATAAGACTTACAGTTAGCTCCGATGCACACAAAGTCGAAGAAGTTAATATGTTGTTGCCGTATTCTTATGAAATATTAAAAGAATGTGGCTGCAAAGAGTTATGGGCAATTGATGATAAAGGACAATTTCCTTATAATATTTTTAAAAAAATATGATTTTTTAATTGAATCAGATAAATATATGTGTTCACTTAATTTATTGAAATATTATTGAAAAAAATTTTGCATAAAAATATCAGTCTGTCCTGATATTGCAAAATCCATTTTTTACTCTGAATAGTTAATAATTCTACGTCAGAAGTATCAGTAGAACTTGCAATAGTTTTAATAACACGATACTTGCCAGAACTTTTGTCAATAATTTGAACGCTAATTACACCACTTGGATTTTTTTTTCTTACGAATAAACATAGTACAAATTACTGATATTCCGTTTGTTACAAAATTACAAAAAATTAAGTGTTAAAGTCAGGAGAAGTCAAACACACTAATTGCTTTCAAAGTTCTACCATTTAACTTTAAAAGAACGCTGATATAACTGATGTAGCTAATGTTTGCAGATTTTTATCTGAGTTAATCTGTATTATTTGAATAATATTGTAAACTGCACAGAATCCCATTAAAGGTCTGTTGTTATGCACTTACAAAACATCTCGCAAAGACGCAGAGACGTAAAGGTATATAACTTAGTGTCTTAGGGCAATAATTACTTGTTAATACGGTCCCTTTGCTGTGCCACCTGTTACAACTGCAACACTTGAGCCACAACCAAGACGGTTAGCTCCAGCATTAATTAAAGCTACTGCCTGATTAAAATCTCTGATGCCACCACTTGCTTTTACCCCCATTTTGGGACCTACTACTCTTCTCATTAATAAAATGTCTTCTACTGTGGCACCACCTCCCATAAAACCTGTGCTTGTTTTTACAAAATCGGCATCTGCTTTTTTGGATAGTTCGCAAGCTATTATTTTTTCTTCTTCTGTCAGAAAAACTGTTTCAATTATAACTTTTAATATGGTATTGCTTCTACATGCTCTTTTTATTGACCTTATGTCTTCTTCAACAAGTTTATAATTACGCGATTTCAAAGCGCCAATATTTATTACCATATCAATTTCGTCAGCGCCATTGCTTATAGCACTCCTTGCTTCAAAAGTTTTACTTCTGATGTCCATTTCACCTAATGGGAATCCAACTACTGCACATATTTTGATACTTGTGTTTCTGAGCTTTTTGGCAACATAAGGCACCCAACTTGAATTAACGCAAACCGACATAAATTTATATGTTACTGCTTCTTTACATAACTGGTCAAATTGCGATTGAACAGCTTCTGGTTTCAGCAAAGTATGATCGATATACGATGCCAGTTCTGCTGCTGTTATTGGTTTATTTTGTGATGATGAACCAGAATATGAGTTACCACCTTGTGTTTTAATCTGATCTTTTAATCGAAGAATTACTTCGTTTGTTATTTTATTTATTAAATCATTATTTTCCATAATTTCCTCCATTTCTTTCAATTGACATCATTTTGTTAATTCTGGGCCAATGTCTACCACCTTCAAAGCGTGTTTCTAGCCATAGCTTAGCCATTTCACATAATTCAGAAGATGTATGCTGAAGTGTTCCCATTGTTAAAACATTGGCGTTATTATGTTCGCGACTGTTGATGATAGTTTTTTTACTCCAGCACAATGCAGCTCTTATGCCTTTTACTTTATTGCAAACCATAGAAGAACCAATGCCAGCACCATCAAGCATTATACCTCTGTCGCATTCGCCGCTTGATACTTTTTTTGCAACCATATATGCAAAATCAGGATAATCTACTTTGTCTTTGCTGTTGTTAGTACCTACATCAACAATAGTATATCCTAAGCTACTTAAATATACCTTGAGCATTTCTTTTGCATCATAAGATGAATGGTCAGCACCTATTGATACTCTTTTTACTAAGTCGGTTTTATTTTCGTTGTTTGCTGCCATACTATTAATTTATTTTGCTAATGTAATTTCATCAATAATACCTGCAATTACGGCTTTTACTGTAAGCGATTCAGGTTCGTTAATGATGGCTCTTGCTGAATTACCCTCTTCTAATACTAAAACTAAATCGCCTTCGCCTGCCTGTACTCCGTCAATAGCAAGAAATGATTTACCTTTTATGTTTCCCTTTGGGTCAACAGGTTGTACTACAAGAATCTTTTTGGATTCATATCCGGGATCCATTACAGTCCCAACTACATTGCCAATTACTTTTGCTATTATCATTTCTGTTCTTTTATATTCAGTTCATCAACAATACACATAATGGCTGCATCACAGGGATTTAATGTAAATTCAAGCACCCTGCCTGCTTCCTTGCTTGTTTCATAATATACCAAATCGCCTATGCCTGCCTGAACTGTATTAAATACTACAATAGGTTCACCAACATTCTGAAGTTTCTCATCTAATGGCTGCAGTAGCATCAACTTTACTCCTTCAAAAGAATCTACCTTTATTGTGCTTACTACACGTCCTGTTACTCTTCCAAGTTTCATATTATTAATTTTTTAATGGTATAATATAGAACTCATATGCTATTATTCATCACATTATGAAATTTTTAAACATACTAGTTTAATAATACTATTCCTTTATATTATTCTAAAATAATCAACCAAAGTACACCTTCTTTCTCTAGTAAAAGTTCTGGCTCTTGTTATTCCTTCGCCTGTAGGGCTGGCAATTGTGAAAGAAGTGAAACCAGCACCACCTGCTCCCAAACCTGCATAACTAGGTCCGTTCTTTACAAATAATGAGCAGTTCATCATTTTTGCCATCTTCGACAATTTAGCAACATTTAATGAGTGCATCATTGCTGTGTGTCTGAAACCAAATTCACATTCAACTGCTAAATCAATAGCTGTATCAACATCTCTAACTCTTACCAATGGCATAACAGGCATTAATTGCTCTGTCCATACTAATGGATGTTCTTTTGAAACTTCACATAGCAGTAAGCGGGTTGAAGGCGGTACGTCTAAACCGATAGATTTTGCAATAAAATCAGCATTTTTTCCTACATATTTTTTGTTAATCACACCTTCTTTGCCTGGTCTGCCTGGCTCTACAATCAATACTTCAGTAAGTTGTTTTATCTGTGCTTCGTTGAGTTCGTAAGCTCCGTTTTTCTTCATCTCATCTTTCAGTCTATCTGCTACCGATTCAACAACAAGTATTTCTTTTTCGCAAATACATATAACATTGTTGTCAAAGCTTGCACCGTCAACTATGTGTTTCCCAGCTTTAACAATATCAGCAGTTTCGTCAACAACACATGGGGGGTTGCCTGGACCAGCAGCAATAACTTTTTTACCACTGTTCATAGCTTGCTTAACAACACCTGGTCCGCCTGTAACAACCATTATCGCAATATCTTTATGCGTCATAAGTTGTTTTGCAGATTCAATAGTTGGTGCTGACATTGCTGTTAAAACATTAGCGGGGCCACCTGCTTCTATCGTTGCTTTATTTATCAAGTTAACAAGAAAGCACGAAATATTCTTTGCCGATGGATGAGGATTAAAGACAACTGTATTTCCAGCAGCTATCATACCTATTCCATTACTTATAATTGTAGCAGTTGGATTAGTACTGGGTGTTATTGAACCAATTACACCATAAGGAGCATGCTCTACTAATGTCAAGCCCTCGTCAGCCGAAAAAGCCTCTGGTTTTATGTCTTCAACACCAGGTGTCTTATTGATTGCTAAATTGTTTTTAATGATTTTTGTTTCAATTCTGCCCATACCTGTTTCTTCTTGCGCCATTTTCGACAGAGTTTCAACATTTGCAAGGCAGGTCTTTCTTATATTAGCAATTATTTTATCTCTTGTTTCTAAAGAAATTAAACTTAGCTCTTTAAAAGCCTGTTTAGCTGCCACTACTGCACTGTTTAAATCATTAAATACTCCAACATTATTACTGCTGTTATTAGCTGAGTAAGCCTGATTAGGGTTGAGGTTCATATTTTTTATAACCTCTTCGACCATACGGCGAACATTAGCTTCTAAGTTGTTATTGTCCATTATTATAACTCCTTATATTTTAAAAAAATATGGTTTAATTTCATTATGTGGTTTTGGTATGATAGTTTCCATACACAGAAGTTTCTTTGCTTTGGCTTTTTCTGTTCCTGCTTCCATTGCAGCTTGAACTTCATCTAACTCTCCTATCATTTTTACATAAGACTTGCCTCCAAAACCAATCGCAAGCCTTATCTCTATTATTTTCACACCTCCGTTCTTGACCGCCGCATCAGCAGCTTCTATACCAGAAACTACCGAGTTTGTTTCTATTATACCTATTGAATTCCATTCTTCGATAGCCTTGATATTACCAATAGCGGGTATAACTTCTTCATGAACCATAGGTAAATAAAGACTGTCAACTAATAATTCCTTCCCTGTTTCATATCCTTTCTTATAAGAATATTCAACTGACGCAACATCTCCGCTAAAAACAATAATATATTTGCCAGGACATATTGTTCTTGCCTCTATTATTTTTATTGGTGCAATTTTAACCATCTCATCAAGGGCTTTTATTCCTATAGCTATACTGCTATATTCTAAAACGCCTAGTACTACATAATCCATCTATATTCTTATCAATTTCTGTTTAACAATCTTACAATAGTATTTAAATTAGCAATTTTAACCACTTATAACCTAGGTTATAATTTTGTCTGTTTTTAATCATCAATACCTTTGCGGTATGTATAATTGCCTTCTTTTTCAATTAAGTCAACAATAGCAATTATTGATGAGTCAGTTGGTTTACCTTCAGTAGCGTCTGTATATCTGGCACTGCTGCCCGAAACATAAAATACTGTTTCACCTATACCTGCACCAACGCTGTCGACGGAAACAACGAAATCATTCTTACCTTTTAGAGTTAAAGGGTCAATTTTTTCCAATAACAACAACTTCATACCTTCCATTTGTTCTGCTTTACGACTTGAAACTACTGTACCAACTACTTTTGCAAGTATCATTTATTAATGTTTTAGTATTTTATACTCTTACTTCTTGTTACTCTTTCTGCCTATTGGTAATGCGCTGTCAACATTATTATGCGGGCGTGGTATTACATGTGTCGAAACTAATTCGCCAACTCTTTCAGCAGCTCTTGTGCCTGCATCAACGGCAGCTCTCACTGCAGCTACATCACCACGAACTATAGCAGTTACATAACCACCACCAATTTGTTCAAATCCTATTAGCTCAACATTGGCAGCTTTTACCATTGCATCTGAAGCTTCTACCATTGCTGTAAAACCTCTGGTTTCAATCATACCTAAGGCTTCTGTTCTGTTTTCTGACATTATTTTTCTCCTTTATTTTTAGTTTATCTGTAATCTTCGCGACCTGATATTTCTGCAAGTCTTTTTTCAACAATTCTTTTACATTCGAGTACTTCAGCTTCTTCGCCACCAATATATACTCTTCCAAACTTTCCAAAGCCTGAAACATCTATTATGTTTATTCTTGCTGCTTTTTCAGCTTCATTAGCTGCATAATACGCATATCCGGCAGGTTCTACTTCAAGTACAAAAAGAGTATCTCCTCTTAATAACATCATTCCCCATCTGTTTCTATTTATTAGCTGAGCATGATGGTCTTCAACGTTTTTAATTAATTGACTTGTTAGTATTCTTGGTTTTAGTCTTTCATGTTCTTCTCTTTCTATTGCAGTAAGAACAGCCTGTCCGGCAGTGCGTGCATCTCCTTGACTGTCTGAATGAAATTCAAGCATTCCGAAAGCTCTTTCAACTATCTGCATACCTGGAGTGACCCCAGTTGCTTTAAGTGCTACGTCGGTCAAAGTATTTATTTCAATTCCGGGTGCTATTTCAATTATGCAACATGTTTGTCCACCTACTGGTAAATATCCTCTCGAAACAGAAGATAAATAGGAAGCCATCTGAAGTTGAAGCGAATCTAAAAAAATGTATGTTCTAAGGTCGACCATAATTATTTCCCCTTCATAGTTTTGTTAAAACCTAATGGTAAAGCTGAATCAACATTATCGTGCGGGCGTGGTATTACATGAGTAGATACAATTTCGCCGACTTTTTCGCCAGCTCTTAGTCCTGCATCAACTGCAGCTCTAACCGCTGCAACATCACCACGTACAATAGCTGTAACATAACCACCTCCAATTTGTTGATAACCTATTAGCTCTACCTTAGCGGCTTTTACCATAGCATCAGCAGCTTCAACCATAGCAGTAAAGCCTCTTGTTTCAATCATTCCGAGTGCTTTCATGTCTTTATTTTCCATATTAATAGTTTTTTAATTTAATTAAAATTGATTATTTTTTATAAACAAGCTTTTCGTTTTCGTCAATCATATCAACTATACCAACTATAACAGCATCAACAGCTTTATCAATAGTTTCCAGAGTATCTCTTGCTGCAGAACTCTCAGAAATTAAAACTAATTCATCGCGATTAGCACCAACCAAATCAAGAGCAACTAAAAAGTTACCATTAGTTTTACCATGCTGATTGCTTTTTTCAATCAATAGATACTTAGCACCTTCAAGTTCGTCGCTTGTTGTGCTACTAACAACTGTGCCTACAACTTTAGCAATAATCATGTCTTTGTTTTTTAATCTTTTCTGTATGTATAAGAATCGTTAATTTCAATATAATCAACTATGGCAATGATAGTGCAGTCTGTTGGCTTTCCTGCAGTAGTATTAGTAAATCTGGCACTGCTACCCGACACATAAAACACAATTTCGCCTGTACCAGCACCAACACTATCCATCGAAACAACAAAATCATTTTTACCTTTCATTGTAACAGGGTCAATTTTTTCTAAAAGAAGAAATTTAATACCCTCTAATTTTTCAGCTTTTCTGCTTGCTACTACTGTTCCTATTACTTTAGCTAAAATCATTTTGTTAATTAATTATAAACATTATTTTTTAATTGGTCTTCCTAAAGGCAAGGCACTGTCAACATTATTATGTGGGCGAGGTATAACGTGAGTAGAAACTAATTCGCCAACTCTTTCAGCAGCTCTTGTTCCTGCATCAACAGCAGCTCTAACTGCGGCTACATCACCACGAACTATGGCAGTAACGAAACCGCCACCTATTTGTTCAAAACCAATTAATTCTACGTTAGCGGCTTTTACCATAGCATCTGATGCTTCAACCATTGCTGTGAAACCTCTTGTTTCAATCATTCCTAATGCGTCTGTTCTTTCTGACATTGTTATTTTGTTTTAAATTAATTACTATGAATAATCTTCTCTTCCTTTTATTTCGGCAAGTCTCTTTTCGACAATTCTTTTACATTCCAATACTTCAGCTTCTTCACCACCAATGTAAACTCTTCCGAATTTTCCAAAGCCTAATACCTCAATAATATTGATGCGGGCTGCTTTTTCTGCTTCATTGGCAGCATAATAAGCATAACCTGCAGGCTCAACTTCCAAAACATATAAAGTATCGCCTCTTAAAAGCATCATCCCGTGCCTTGTTCTGTTAATAAGTTGCGCATGGTGATCTTCAACATTTTTGATAAGCTGGCTGGTAAGTATTCTGGGCTTAATTTTATCTTCTTCAGTTTTTTCTATAGCATCAAGTACAGCCTGTCCTGCTATTCTGGTGTCGCCCTGACTATTAGAATGTATTTCGAGCATACCAAAAGCTCTTTCAACAATTTGCATACCAGGAGTAACATTGGTGGCTTTAAGAGCTACATCTGTTAAAGTGTTAATTTCAATACCAGGTGCAATTTCAATAATGCAACAAGCCTGTCCGCCAACGGGTAAATAACCTCTTGAAACAGTCGACAGAAATGAAGCCATCTGCAATTGAAGTGAGTCTAAAAATACATAAGTTCTTAAATTAACCATCTTTATTTCCCTTTCTTAGTTGTATTAAATCCAAGAGGCAATGCTGTATCAACATTGTCGTGTGGCCTTGGTATTACGTGAGTTGAAACGATTTCACCTACTTTTTCGCCTGCTCTGAGGCCTGCATCTACGGCAGCTCTAACGGCAGCTACATCACCACGTACTATAGCAGTTACATAACCACCACCTATTGCTTCAAAACCAATCAGTTCAACTTTAGCGGCTTTAACCATTGCATCGGCAGCTTCAACCATTGCTACAAAACCTCTGGTTTCTATCATACCTAATGCTTTCATGTCTGTATTTTCCATTTTATTTCCTCCAGTGTTTAATTATTTTTGTTAATGTTTTTTTTATTTTTTTACAAAACAGGTAACAAAAGTATATAAAGCTTTTATAATTTGCAAATATGATTTTTATTTTTTTATTTTTTTTTGATTTTTATCCACTCAATGAAGTAACGTAATTACTCATTTATATTACATATAAAGTTATTTCTACTTGATTTTTTTTTAATACCGTTGCATATTTGAAGTGTTAATTTTTTATTAATTTAAAATCAATTATCATGAAAAGAAAAAAATGTTATTCGTGCAGCGACGTAAAAATGCTGATTGTAGCAAAAATAATCGCTGAAAATTTCAAATCCGATATTGATATGATGTCGACTATCAGATATGACTGGAATGCTGTATATGCCGACAATCTTATCGTTAGGATTGACGACGCTATGAACAAGCTGCTTGGTTTTGACAAAAACAAAGACTTGCGTGAAGCAACTTCATTTGTTAAATCAACTTACAAAAGAGCCAGCGTATTCCTTAGCTCATTAAAGCAACAGATTATCAAAGATTTCAAGTCAGAGCCAGATCTGAGAGATGAAATCTTAAGAAATCTTGGCTTATTAAAAAGCTTGAAATTCTATTCCAAAAATCAGGACTTATTAATTAAAAATCTTCAAATCATTAAAAGCAATCTTAACGAAAAACAAGTAGAATTATTAACTACTAAAGGTGTTCGCAAAGAACTTATTGATTCTGTTATTGACCTTGCTGTTAGTTTTACTGAAGCTAATAACAAACAGGAAATATTAAAAGAGGAAAGCAAGGAAAAAAATAAAGGTATTTTTGATGTTTTTAATGCAATTTATGATGATGTCATAGCAATATGCAAAATTGCCAGAATTCATTATCATGGCAACAGCGATAAAAAGGAGCTGTATTCTTTTAGAAAATTATTAAAAAACCATTGCAGCATTAGTAAAACAAAAAATAATACTGCTGATTTTTCCGAAAATGAAGAATCTGTCAATGATATTGAAGCTGTTGAAAATCAAAATGAAGTAATTTAATTTTTCTTTATTTGTATTAGTTCTTTGAAAAATCTGTTTTTTGGAATCATTACCGGCAGTTGACCGAAGTTGTGGCTGTATTTATAGATTTTCTATAATATTATTGCCCTTTGGAAATCGGTGAAACTGCCGGTGTGTTATTATCAAATATTTTGAATTCCCTCTTTACTTTTATGTTCTTATACCTTAAATATATTATGATAATAATAGTTTATAAGTCTTTGTGAGATACTCCCTGGAATAATTTTAGAGTTTACACACTTTTCGGGATAGTGTCCTATAAAGTCCTTGAATGTACTCCTATTACCCTTGATTGCACCTATAAAGGTCATGATTACACCACCAACATCCGTGATGATTTTCAAA
>CAZDEU010000084.1:0-11747 GCA_964504265.1 uncultured Bacteroidales bacterium | reverse complement strand
ACTTTCAACTTTTCAAACTACCCTAACAGCTCAAAATATTTTTTAATCATTTTTCTACAATTTTTAAAAATTTTGTTGTACCTTGCGAACTTAAAAAACGTTATTACTTAAAATTTTGTTATGAGAAAATGGACATGCTTTGTTGCTTTGGTATGTTTTGCTACCATTTTGCTTAAAGCCCAGCCAGCGTGCGAAGATACTAATAAGGTAGTTTCTGAAAAAACTGATGAGATTTCAGAGATGCTTGATAATTTGGCTAATATTAATATTTTTTCCGATACTGTTTCTACTACCAATTTATCAACAAATCCTTTTTTTATTACGAATGATTCTAATTTGTCGTATAAAGATTCTATGTACAGAGCTAGCCTCTATTTACTTAGTCTTTCTTCTCCTTTTGAATATGTTTATAATGATATTGTTAAAAATTATATTGAATTGTATGGCATAAAAAGAGCAAACCTAACTTCACGGATGTTGGGGCTTAGTGAAATGTATTTCCCTTTGTTCGAGGAATACTTAGACAAATACCAGTTGCCAATGGAATTAAAATATCTTGCAATAGTTGAATCAGCTCTTAATCCTATTGCTCGTTCACGTGCTGGTGCTACAGGGCTTTGGCAATTTATGTTTAATACAGGTAAATTATATGGTTTAAAAGTTACATCATATACCGATGACCGCAAGGACCCTCTTAAAGCTACTATTGCTGCCTGCGAACATCTGAGAGATCTTTATAACACTTTTAATGATTGGGCATTAGCGCTTGCAGCTTATAATGCTGGTGCAGGAAACGTTAATCGTGCTATTATTAGAGCTAAATTGCCTGAAAACGAAAAACCTAATTTTTGGAATATCAGAAGTTTTTTACCACGTGAAACTCAAAATTATGTACCTGCTTTTATTGGCGTGTCTTATGTTATGAAAAATTACGATAAATTTGGTATTAATCCCATTAAACCCGATTTTACATATAACGAAATTGATACTTTTATTATTAACAAACCACTTTCATTTGAGCAAATTGAAAAAGTTTTATGTATACCAGAAGACGAAATATCTTTTCTAAATCCTTTATATACTAAAAAATTCATCCCTGCATCTGATGAAAATCCTCAGGTTTTAAGACTACGCAAAAATTATGTCAACGAATATCTCGAAAATGAGTATACACTTTTTACTTACGAGAATAAAGTTGTTTCTTCAATGTTTTCGCAACAATTAGCAGCTTCTAAAAATAATCAAAAAACTAATAATAAATCTGGAAATAATCAGAATAAATCTGGGAAAAATTATGTTGTTAAAAAAGGAGAAAGTTTAAATATTATTGCCCGAAAATTTAATTGTTCTGTAAGCGATATTATGGATTGGAACAATTTAAAAAGTCCAATGATACATCCTAATCAGAAGTTGATTGTAAGTGCTACTGTTGCTACAAATACTGACAATAAAAATCCTATTTCAAATGTAACAGATAAAGACGGTGTAGCAAATAATAATTCAAAAATAATTTATCATACTATTCGCAAAGGCGATACACTTTGGGATATAGCCAATAAATATAATGGTGTTAGCATTGAAGAGATTAAAAAACTTAATAATTTAAAAAATCATCATAAATTAATGCCTGGTCAAAAAATTAAAATTGCTGTTGAAGGTTAATTGCTTTTTTTATAATGTTTAAATTAAATAACATAATATTAGTCTTAATAATTTTATTTTCCTTTACTTTTAAATCATGTATAAGCGAAACAGCAACATTGCCAGGTTCAACAGGTAAAACTGCTGAATTGCTTGTAGTAGCTAACAAACAGCTTTATGAAGGCAAAGTAGGCGAGCAAATAAAAAATATTTTTTCGCAGGATGTAGAATTTTTGCCACAGGTTGAGCCTTTGTTTAATCCTGTAAATATTATACCTTCAGATTTAGAGGGCATGTTTAAAACTTTCAGAAATATTTTTATTGCTGAAATAAATCCAAAATTGGAAGAACCTACTTTGTCGATTAATTACGATTTATGGGCTCAACCTCAAGTTGTAATTAAGGTTGTTGCTCCTTGCGACAGCGTTTTTATAAGACTTATGAATGAACATGGAAATGTTTTTATTGCGAAATACCTTGAAACAGAGAGAAAAAGAATGATTAAGGCTTTTAAAGGTATTGAAAATATATCAATACGGAGTAAACTTAAAAAAGATTTTGGTTTTGGAATGATTTTTCCTGAAGGTTATTATATTGCTGTTCAGAATAAAAATTTTGCATGGGTCAGAAAAGAAACTGAGGCTACAAGCCATAATATTATTATATATACTCAGAAATTTAAAGATACTTTAGTTTTTAATTCCTCAAATATTTTAAATCTTAGAGATTCATTAACTAAAAAATTTATTCCAGGACCCAGCGAAGGTTCTTATATGACAACTGAAAGAGAAATTACACCTTTATCAAAAGCAATTAATTTTAAAAATAAATATGCAATTGAAACTAAAGGTTTATGGAAACTTGGTGGAAGCTGCTGTATGGGCGGACCTTTCATTAACTTTACTTTTACTGACGACAGTAATAAAAGGGTAATAACAATAGATGCTTCTGTTTATGCACCAGGCAAACCAAAGCGAGACTTTTTGCTTCAAGCAGAATCAGTTGTTTATTCTATTGAATGATTTTTAATATTATTTATATATATATTGCTATATATTTTTATTTAATATATTTATTAAAATTAAAAAAAAAACGATAAAAAAAATATTTTTTATAATTATTATAAAAAAATTATTATATTTGCAAACATTCATGGTTTTAACCTTCCTGGTGCCTGTTGATGTTAGATATAATGTCATTAAGTTTTTGTAATATTTTTGGGTTAATATTTTTTTAATGACTTTTTTATTTAATTAGGGTGTCGGAAGGTTTTTTTATAAAAAAAAAATTGAAAAATATTATTATAACGATAGAATAATAAGTAAATAAATATTATCTTTGCTTGTATACATTACATTAAATATTAATATTATGGCTAAAAGTAAATCAACTGCAAAAAAAATTTTTGTTCTTGATACATCTGTTATATTGCATAATCACAATGCAATATATAGTTTTGACGATAACGATATTGTCATTCCAATAACTGTACTTGAAGAACTAGATAATTTTAAAAAAGGTAACGACGATAAAAATTTTGAAGCACGTGAGTTTATAAGAATTTTAGATGCTTTATCGGCTAACAATTCGTTGCGAGAATGGATACCATTACAAGATGGAGTTACAGGACGTGTTAAAGTTGCAATGAATGAACCCGGCATTAATGAAGTTGAAAAAATTTTTGGGAGAGGTAAGCCCGACCATAGTATTTTAAATACAGCATTGATAATGACAAGAGAAAATCCGGGGCGTAAAGTTATCCTTGTAACCAAAGATATTAATTTAAGACTCAAAGCTAAATCGCTTGATATTACAGCCGAAGACTTTAAAACTGGCATTATTAAAAATCCTGAAAATTTATACGCAGGTAAAACAATTCTTGAAAACGTTGAACATGAGACAATAGAAAAAATTTATGCTGAGGGCTGGTGCTTGCCTGCTGAATTAGGTATTGAAGACCCTATGCCCAATCATTATTTTATTTTAAAAAATTCAAACTCATCAGTACTTGCTTATTATAATCCCATTAGCGAACATATTGAAAGAATCGAAAAACGTTCTGCTTTCAGAATTTCGCCACGCAATGCCGAGCAAGTTTTTGCTATACATGCTTTACTTAATCCAAATATTAAACTTGTTACTTTACAAGGCATTGCGGGTACAGGCAAAACATTACTTGCTTTAGCTTGTGCCTTGGAACAAAAACGATATTTTAAACAGGTTTTTTTAGCAAGACCTATTGTTCCTCTAAGCAATAAAGACATTGGTTATTTGCCAGGTGATGTTAAATCAAAACTTAATCCTTACATGGAACCACTGTTCGATAATCTTAAGATGATACAACACCAGTTTGGAGAAAAAGACCAAGAATTTAAAAACATTACCGAATCCCTTGAACACGAAAAACTTGTAATTCAACCACTTGCCTATATCAGAGGACGAAGTCTTTCTAATATTTATTTTATTGTTGATGAAGCTCAAAATTTAACACCCCACGAAGTTAAAACCATTATTTCGAGAGCGGGCGAAAACACTAAAATTGTATTTACTGGTGATATTTTTCAGATTGACACTCCTTACTTAGATTCCCAAAGTAATGGATTATCAACATTAATTGATAAAATTAAGCACCACCCTATTTATGCTCATATTAGATTAGAAAAAGGTGAAAGGTCTGAATTAGCTAATTTAGCAACTGAACTTTTGTAAAATTCATCTTATCAAATCTAAAATTCCGTTAATAAAAGTTAGCGGATGCGGAGGATTGCCTGGAATATAAAGGTCAATATGATATTTTTCTAAAAATGTTCTATTTATAGCAGGGCTTTTAATAAATAAACCTCCACTTATAGCATCAGTGCCTGCAAGAATAATTAATTTTGGGTAAGGAATAGCATTGTAAGTTAATTTTAATGCCTTAAACATATTTTCGGAAATGGGTCCTGTAATAACAATGCCATCAGCGTGACGAGGCGAAGCAACAAATTCAATACCATAGCGTCCCATATCAAAATTAACATTTCCCGCTGCATTTAGCTCCATTTCAGCAGAATTATCACCACCTGCCGAAAGTTGTCTTAATTTCAAAGCATGTTTAAAAAATCCTTTAATTTCTTTTCTAATTTTATCAGGTTCAACCCCAATAAAATCTTTTTCACCAGTTTTAATAATCAGATTATTACGAACGTTGGTCGACATTTTATAATTATTTGTAAAAATAATTTTATCAGGTAAAGCAAAATGACATTCAGAACAAAACAAACATTTACCAAGATCAATAGAACAAAACGTTTTAGCGATAGCACCCGTTGGACATAAAGCTGCAACATATTCAGCCTCATCACTCGTAATCTCGCTGCTAATAAATGGCATACCCCTCATCATTTTATCAGTAACAGCTTTTTGAGGGTCAGGAACAAATTGTTTCCCATGCTGAAAAGCAATTTTTATATCTTTTAGTGGCATTTTGTATTAAATTTATAAATAATTTGATTATTTTAAAATCCTGTTACATAATAAGCAAAACATTAATTTGCATTAATAGCTTTATCTTTTTGCTGTAATTTCTTTTTGGCTCAAAATTAATAATTCTTTAAATTCATTAGGGCTTTTTATACTAATTTCAGAACAACTGACCTCAAGTTTTTGATTTAACTACAAGATTTCGTTATAACTACAATAAATTCAAGATTTTATATATATAAAAGAATAATAAAAACAAGAAAGGAAATAGTTCAATTATTTTCGTAAAAAACATATAAAATTCAAATTAGTGGTTTATCTTTGATGTTTTAATAAAAGTAAGAATTAGTCCGCCAAGAGTAAGTAATAACCCCAGCCATACAAGGTTAATAAATGGGAAATATTCAGCTTTTATAATAATGTGGTCAATAATTCTTTCTGAAATTGTAAGTTGAATTGAAGGATAGTCGGCTGATATATTATTGAAACCAATATTTAGCGGAGGCGAATTAAGCAAAGCATCTTTATGAAATAATTCACCATTTTTAACTATATAAGAAGCAATGATTGTAGTATCATTAGTATTATTACTAATATCCAAAACTGCATCCAGAATAATATTGTCAAAATCGGCATTATTAGCAGAAGCATCAGTTTCAATTCTTTCAAGAGAAATGTTAATGCCTTTATATTGTTTGCTTTTCCCAATATCTATCCATAAAGTATCTGTTATGTTAATATTTGGTCTATAAGGATTAATACCAGCTTTAACAATATAAACAAAATAATCGCCCCACAAGGTTTTAACAACCGAAGGTTCAAACACATCGCCGTGCATTTTATCGAAAAGAAGTAAAGGTTTAAATTTGATTATTTCCGAAGAATTATTTTTTTCAAAATTTATATTATAAAATGATTTATTATTGTGAACCTCAAAACCTTCGTATGACATAATACCAACAGAAGTTTGCGAAGCCTTTGCTTTTTCAAGTTCAATCAATTTTGATTTATTTGGTGTTGAATCGGTAATTATTTGAGTTCCACTAAATGCAAGTACAACACCAAGAAAAAATATTGCAATACCAATATGAGATAATGCAATATTTAATTTAATTTGCCTAAAAAATATTCCTGATAAAAAAATTGCTATACAAATTAAAGCTAAAACAAATAAAACAATATCGGGATATATATTAATATGATTTAAAATAAATACAATAAATAATATAATAATTACGACTAATAAAAATGAATAAACGATTAATCTATTCCTAAATAAAATTTTATTTTGTAATTTTATAAAATAAAAAAACATCAGAATAAATAAAATAATTAAGAAAACCGATTGCCATTTATTGTAGAAAGAAATAATATTAGGAGGCAAAGCTATCGACAAACCAAAAATAAAATTAAATAAAGGTATAGATGTATTAAAAAATATATGAAATGCAGATAAAATGAATATAGTAGTTGTAAAGAACAAAGTCCATTCGTAAAAATTATTAGAAGTTTTATTAATGAAACTATTAATTTGAGAATTTTGAATTTTATTTTTTTTGAAGTAATTAATTATCAGTAAAATAAAAAAAGAGAGCAATAAAAATGCGGTAAACACACCCAACAATTTACCTGCAGCACCTTCGCCAAATGAATGAACTGATGTGCTACCCAACACACCGCTTCGGGTCATAAAAGCAGCATAAAAAATTAAAATATATGCAATAATAAAAAGGCTTTTAGATGCAAAAAAATATTTTTTAACCAAAGCTGCATGTAATCCTGCAAGTAAAATTAAAAAAGGTATAAGAGAAGCATTTTCGACAGGGTCCCAAGTCCAGAAACCACCAAAACTAAGAGCTACATAAGCCCATGCACCACCAAACATAATACCTGTTCCCAATATTGCAATTGCCAATATTGAATATTTTTTGATTAATATATCCGCATTGGGACTTTCTGCTTCTGTTAGCCTACTCATACTTAAAGCCCATGGTATTAAAGCTGTAGCAAAACCGGCAAACAATATAGGAGGGTGAATAACCATCCAAAAATTTTGTAATAATGGATTAAGCCCTGCTCCTTTATTTATAAGTCCTAAATAATTAGGCATCTCAAAAATTTTGTTACCAATATTAGCTTTAAGTTCTCTTAAGAGCAAAAATGGACTTTCGCCAATCTGAAAAGAAAAAATATTAAAATTACTTATAAGTAAAACAAGAAAAGCCTGTACTGGCAATATAAACAACAATGGTTTATATGCTTTTTCTTTAGATATTAATAGGAAAATAATACTAACTAAAGCTTGACAAAATATCCAAAACAATAAACTTCCTTCTTTACCAGCCCATAAAGCTGATATTTTAAAAGCAAATTGCGTATAGCGTGCAGTATGCAACCACACATAAGCGTATTCATAATATGCTGAATACAATGCAATAAATAATACTATTAATGCCGTAAAAATGCTGATAAAATGAATAAAAAAGCTAATTTTGCCTGTTTTAAGTAAAATTTTATTATATATATTTTTTGATGATATATTAAAATATAGAACATAAGAAATAAATGAAATAATAGCGGTAAAAAATGCCAGATAAATCATAAAATTACCAGTAGTGCCAACCCAAATATGCTCACCTGAATAAGTCATAGCACAAAGGTAATATTGTATAATAACAAGTAGTATTTATTAAGAAATTTTTCTACTTTTATAAACAACAGCCTTTTGTTTATCAGCTTTTTGAATCCAGTTTTGAATAACAGTATTTTTAAATTTAGCCTTGTCTTCATGAATTGATTTCATATTGAGTCCAATATAAGCCTGAGCTTTTTCTTTTGTAGAAATATCAGGCATTTCGACAGGCACACTAAGGCCGAGTTTGTTTAGCAAATTAGTTAATAGAACGTGAGCCTGATAACTTTTTTGTATCGAAGTAGCAAGCACCCTAACACATTCGACTGGCGAATGAAATCCCATTGAATTGGAAGCAGCAACCCAATCCCAACGCCATTGCGAATGGCGAATAAGAGTAAGTATTTCTTTCATATCACTTTCTGAAGCACCTTTTTCCCATGCTAGCCCTGCTTCAATATGAGCCAAGGCAAGGCTTTTTTCAGAAATTCTGCGAAGTTCAGCAATTTTTTCCTGTCGTTGATATACATTTTGCTTTAATTTATCTTCACTTTCGCGATGACAGACTAAACAGGAATTACTGATATTATTGAGAGGACTTTGAATAAAATGGTCAGTATATTTAATAGCACCTTCTCTTTTATAAGGCAAATGACAGTCGGCACACGAAACTCCTCTGTCGGCATGAACACCCGACATAAAAACTTCATAATCGGGGTGTTGTCCTTTCAACATAGGAGTTTTGCTAATAGAATGTGTCCAGTCGCTAAAGTTGATATTATCATAATATTTTTCCATAGAATCGACCGAAAAACCTAAATCCCAAGGAAAAGTAAGATATTTACCGTCACCTTTAAAGTAATATTCAACATGACATTGAGCACAAACAAGGCTACGCATTTCGTTGTGAGTTGCTTTATTAATATCTTTACCCATCCGTTCAAAAGCCTCAACAAGAGCCGGTCTTGTAATTCTAAGGTTCATAGTATTAGGTTCATGGCAATCTTGACAGCCAATAGGATTTATAATTTCTTCGCCTAAGTCTTCCCATTTTGAGCTATAAAACTCAGCTATCCCTATTTTGTTCATCATACGAGGCACATCTGTACTTTTGCATGACCAGCAAGTACCAGGCATAGGCACACCAGTACGCAAAGTATTTCTTATGTCGTCAATAGCGTGGTAATGTCCGCGACCCTGTTTATAATCTCTCGAAAAGGGATAACCTGCCCATAGCAAAACTAATTCAGGATAAGCTTCAAGATAATCGTGAGTAGCAGAGCCGCCATATTTGCTCATAAACATAGTATCAAGAGTTTGAAGATAGGTCTCGAACTGACGCGGAAAATTTTCGCCCCAAATTTCATTACGAGGCTCCCATTCCTCAATAGGCTTAACCTGCTGAAAATAAAGTTTCGATTCACTTTTGCGATCAACAATTGAGTAAACCAGCATACCGAGCAAGAAAACAATAATAACGGTAGCTGTAAACAACAAAACATATACCCATGGTTTTCTTTTAGGTTGTGTAAAATTATTTTCCATTACTGTAATTTTTTTAATTTTTATCTGAATTAGAATTTATTATCTGTTTCTGTAACCAATTAGGAACATTTTGAGATTTTGAAGGAATTAAACCGCCAGGAGTAGATGACAGGCTGCTCATTTTGCCATGCGGAGTTTCTGAATGACAATCCCAGCAGAGATGACCTTCGCCCTTAAGACTATTTTTACCAGTAATTTCCACCAATTTCACCATGTCAACCATATCTAAATGACAACGGATACAGTTTTCCTGAACAACGCCAATACCGGCTTGTTTAATTCTGATAGCCTGAGGCTCAGTTCTTAAAGTAAATATTGTTGAATGGCGCAATCCATCAGCAGCTTTAAAGAAATATTTTCTGACTAATAAATCTTGTGGAACATGACAATCGTTGCAATTGGTAACATTAGCATGACTGCTATTTCGCCATGTAGTATATTGCGGGTACATAACATGGCAGTTTATACATGCGTCAGGTTCGTCCGAAAGATAAGAAGTAGCATTTGCAACATAAAACCCATAAAAAGCAAGACCAATAAAAATTCCTAAAACTAATGTAACCCTAAGTTTCCACTTAGCAGGCGGGATAATTAATAAAATTACTTTTTTAACTAAAGTAATTATTTTTATCATTATTAGCTGATTATCAGTTAATACTAATACAAATTAATTTTTAAGGTATTTAAGTACCTTTTTTATTTTATAGTGTCAAAGATATAACAAAGTGATTAAGAATGCAATTATTTTTTAAAAAATTAAAATTTTTTGAGGTTATAAGCAATTTCAGACCAAATGACCTCAAGTTTTTGATTTAACTACAAGATATCGTTATAACTACAATAAATTCAAGATTATATATATATAAAAGAATAATGAAAGCAAGAAAAGATATAGTCCAATTATTTTCGTAAAAAACATATAAAATTCAAATTAGTGGTTTATCTTTGATGTGTTATTTTGGTAATAAATAGAAGTAAATTGCCAATTATATTGAATATAATAAGGACGTAGTCCTTTAATCTTCGTAGAAAAGAAATTAAATTACATCAAACAGAAGGGCGTTAGCCCTGACATCTTAAACTGAAAAAATAAAGCTATTTTTTTATTTTAACAACTAATGATTTCTAATTGCGAAAAATTGATGATACAAAATTATTAATAACAACAAACTTAATATTGTTTTAATATATATATATATCGAATTCGAGCATATCTGCTCAAAATAATTTTTACCCATTCAAAATCTGTTTTGTTGAAATATTTGATGCGTTATTTTTTTCTGCCATAATTTTTTTAAAAAAAATATTTTTGTATTAATATATAATGAAGTATTTAATCAATAAGATTAATGAAAACCTTTGTCTATAGACTTTCGTCTGAATTTTTAAATATTTTAAATTTATATTAATAAATATATGGCTAGTTATATATAAAAGATAATTAGTAATAAGTAATTTGTATTTACAATAAAAAACATCGACAATACCTATAAAGCACTTGGTTCAGAAATGTTAAAACAAACTGACGAATGTTATGGCTATCTTAAATTGTCAGCTCAAAAAACTAATAATCAGGCTTTAACTCAAACGTATATAACTATTCAAAACCAACTAAAGCAAAAGAAAATCAATAAATAATTATTGCCATATTATATTAACTTATGGCTACACTCCAAATTTTTATTAATATCTTAAAATTTTTCATTTGCGATTACTTTAAAGTAAAATTATTATACTATGGAGTATAATGAGTATACTATGGAGTATGATGATAATACTATGGTGTATAATGACTATACTATGGTGTATAATGACTATACTATGGTGTATAATGACTATACTATGGAATATGATGAATACGCTATGGAGTATGGTGAATACGCTACGGAGTATGGTGAATATACTATGGGGTATGATGATGATAAAGCAAAGCATATAAATGATAAAATTTTGTTACAACATCATACTATAGTGGTATGAAGATGACACTATCATAGTATCATAACAACACTATTTCGTTAAAAAATTATACGATGTAGTATAATGTTGATACTATGGTAGTGTTAAGACGATACTATTTTGTACTAAAATGATACTATCGTAGTATGATGATGATACTATCATAGTGTCGCAACGGCACTAATTCGTTAAAAATTTATACGATGTAGTATGATGATGATACGATGTAGTATGATGATGATACGATGTAGTATAATGACTATACTCGGACCTACTGTCCTCAGGTTTTTGATTTAACTACAAGATTTCGTTATAACTACAAGAAATTTAGATTTTGATATATTGTTAAATTTTTTAAAATCAATTTTTATCGGATTTTAAAATGATACCATCTGAAAAACATTCCGTTAGGAATGTATCGCTCGGTAGAAAACATAGTACAACGCCCAATTGAGCATTCCGTAGGAATGCTACCCCTTACAATGCGTAATATTTATATCAATTGATT
>CAZDEU010000083.1:0-11913 GCA_964504265.1 uncultured Bacteroidales bacterium | reverse complement strand
GTCAATCGTAAATTTACTTTATAAATTGCAATAGTACCTCAAAATAATTTTTAACCTGCTAATTGTTTGTAAAAATCGCAAATAATAAATTTTATTTATTACTATTTTTCAATAGCACTAAATTATCATTATCAATTTTAAAATTTGATGCAATTGTTCCTGAAATGTTCGGTGCTTTAACACCTTTTCCGAAAAATTTGTTCCCGGTCATTATTCTTGCCTCGTCCCATAAGCCTTCAGAAATAAATGAACTGAGCAAAATGCTTCCACCTTCTACTATAATTGATAATATTCCTTTATTATATAATACATCTAATATTTGTTTGATGAGGTTGTTGTTAAAGTCAACGTTAATGTATTCTAATGATGGTTTAGATATTGAAGTTTTCTTTTCAGTAAAAACAATAGTATCGCTGCTTCCGTCAAATAAACATAAAGTTTCGGGCAAAGTCAGGTTTCTGTCAAGTACAATTCTCAAAGGATTCTTGCCTGGTGTTTCTCGTACATTAAGTTGTGGATTGTCGTTCATAGCTGTAGTAGTTCCAACTATAATTGCATCTTCTTCTGCTCTCCATTTATGAACAACAGTTTTCAGATATTGACCTGTTATCCATGTTGGTTTGTTAGGTCTTTTGCCTTCATCCCATTGTTTATCAATATATCCATCAATTGTTTGTGCCCATTTTAATATTATATAAGGTCTTTTGTTAATTTGATTGGTAAAAAAACGTTTGTTTAGTTCTTTCCCCTCTTTTTTTAACACTCCTGTTGTAACTTCTACTCCGTTTGCTCTTAATTTATTAATTCCTTTGCCTGCTACTCTTTCAAAAGGGTCGGGATTGGAAATTACAACTCTTGGAATTTTATGAAAAATAATCAAATCGGTACAAGGTGGTGTTTTTCCAAAATGAGCACAAGGTTCAAGATTAACGTAAAGTGTAGATGTTTTTAATTGTTCTTTGTCAACAATTGATGCTATAGCATTAACTTCGGCATGTGGTCCGCCAAAATATCTATGATACCCTTCGCCAATAATTTCTTCATAAGAATTAACAATTACACAGCCTACCATAGGGTTGGGCGAAACTTTCCCAACTCCAAGTCGTGCTAACTCAAAACAACGTTTTATATAAAATGTATTTTCCATAATATGTCAAATTTACGTTTTTTTATTACTTTCGAGCAATAAAATTATAAAAATATGAGAATGCGAAGTAATAAAGTTGGTGATGTTGCTATGTTTATTAAATCAGAACTTCTAAATATTTACAACGATAACGAAATTGCCGCCTTAATAAGTGCTGTTTTTGAAGAATATGCTGAAATGTCAAAAACCGATTTAATAATTTATGCTGATAAATGTATTAATGAATCGGTTTTAATTAAAATTAATGATGCTGTAAGATTGCTTAAAAATGAATATCCTTTTCAGTATATTACTGGTAAAAAGTATTTTTTGAATTGTATTATAAATGTAAATCCTTCAACTTTAATACCGCGACCAGAAACTGAAGAGCTTACCAATTTAATAATTAATGATTGTATAACAAAAAATATTTTGTCGCCTTCGGTTATTGATATTGGCACTGGTAGCGGTTGTATTGCGGTTGCTTTGAAAAAAAATATAATAAATGCTGATGTTACTGCTATTGATATATCTAAAGACGCATTGACTACTGCTATGAACAATGCTTTATTGAATGATGTAGCTATTGATTTTATTGAATTTGATATTACTGATAATAAATATTATAATAATTTAAATATTTATGATATTATTATTTCTAATCCGCCTTATGTTACTGAAAAAGAAAAAACTATAATGAAAATAAATGTTCTTAATCATGAACCTCATTCTGCTTTGTTTGTACCTGATAACAACCCCTTGAAATTTTATAAATATATTGCTGAATTTGCTAAACATCATCTTAAGCCTGATGGAAAAATTTATCTCGAAATTAATTGTGCTTTTGCTGTCGAAATTAGCACTTTGTTCAGACAATACGGTTTTAGAAAAGTGCTTATCAAAAAAGATTTATTCTCAAAAGACAGATTTGCTGAAATTGCTTTTTAGCATTTTTTACAATTAAATAATCGATTAATTACAGTTTTTAACAAAATTTTTTAAATCTTAATTAATTTTAATTTGTTTTAATGAAATTATTTAAGTATTTTTGCACTTTGATTCTCAGATAATTATTAATTTATTTTAAACATATTTGCCTATAATTATACTAATACTATATATTAAAAGTCTTTGTTTATTGATTAATGAAGTTCTCAATGTTCAAAGATGTTATGTTTATGAAGAAATGTTTTTATTTCGGTTTTAATTTATAATTGAAAGTAACTTCAAAATAAATTCGTATCTTTATGGTAAATAATATTACTTTTTATATTAAAAAAGATTAATTTGCAACGTATATATTTATGTGCATATATTTTTTTTAATATCTAATTAAATATTATTAACACCTGAATAACTACTAAAAAATGAGTTATATTAAATTTGATAAAGAAAAACTGGTTAATCTTGAGTTTGCTCTTAACAAGGAAATGATTAGAGCTGACAGAGGTGGTTCTTATGCAAGCACAACCATTATTGAATGTAATACACGTAAGTATCATGGTTTGTTGGTTGCTCCACAGCCTGCTATTGATGGCGATAATCACGTTATTATATCATCTATTAACGAAACTATTGTTCAGAATGAATCTTCCTTTAATCTTGGTATTCACCGTTTCCCCAGTAATTATTATCCCCGTGGGCATAAGTACATTACATCTTTTGTTTCTGAACCTATTCCAAAAATTACATATCAATTAAATCAAATTGTTTTTACTAAAGAAAGACTTTTTTCTCACGAAGGTAGTAGGGTTTTTATTAGATATAAATTAGAAGATTGCAGTGCTCCTATTAAACTGAGGATTAATCCTTTCTTAGCTTTTCGCAATGTTCATAAACTTTCTAAGGCAAATAATTTTGTTGATAAGAATTTTGAAAAAATTGCTAATGGTGTTAAAATGAGAATGTATACTGGTTATTCTTATTTGCATCTTCAGTTTTCTAAAGATGTAGAATATGTCCATTCGCCCGATTGGTGGTACAATTTTGAATATGCTAAGGAGAAAGAACGTGGATATGATTATCACGAAGATTTATATGTGCCCGGTTTTTTTGAGTTTGAAATTGAAAAAGGTGAAATCGTGATATTTAGTGCGAGCTTAAACGAAGTTAAACCTTTGGTTTTGAAAAGGATGTTTAATCAGGAACTTAAGAAACGTGTGCCTCGCGATAGCTTTGAAAATAATTTGCTTAATTCAGCACAACAATTTATTGTCCGCAAACCTAAAAAAACTGAAATAATTGCAGGTTATCCTTGGTTTGGTCGTTGGGGGAGAGACACTTTTATTGCTTTGCCGGGTTTAACTTTAGTAACTAAAGATTTTAAAACTGCAAAGCAGGTTATAGATACTATGCTTGAAGAGCTCGATGGTCCTCTTTTCCCTAATATTGGCGAAAGCAGCCATGCCTCTTATAATTCAGTTGATGCTTCTCTATGGTTCTTCTGGGCTTTACAGCAATACGCCATTTTTACCGAAACTAAACATAAAATTTGGAAAGAATATGGTAAAAAAATGAAAATGATTTTGGAAGACTATAGAAATGGCACTTTATTTAATATTCATAAAACAGAACAAGGTCTTATTTGGGCTGGTGAACAAGGAAAAGCTCTTACTTGGATGGATGCTGTTGTTGCTGGTAAAGCAGTTACTCCACGTATTGGTATGCCTGTGGAAATTAATGCTTTGTGGTATAATGCAATAATGTTCAGTATTGAAGTTGCCCAGCTTTGGAAAGATGTTGACTTTGTTAATGAGTGGAAATCTTACGCTGAACAATTCCCTTCTGCCTTTAAATCATCTTTTTGGTCTGATGAAAAAGGATACCTTGCTGATTGTATTTCTAATGATTATAAAGACTGGTCCGTTCGTCCTAATATGATATTTGCTGTTTCTTTGCCTTATTCTCCTCTTGATGATGAACAAAAGCATCTAGTTCTTAAAAAAATTCGTAAAGAACTTTTAACTTCACGTGGTTTAAGAACTCTTTCGCCTAAGAATCCCGATTATAAAGGTGTTTATGAAGGTAATCAGGCTGAAAGAGATGCTGCTTACCATCAGGGTACTGTATGGCCTTGGCTAATTGGGCATTATGCTGAAGCAAGGCTTAAGGTCTATGGTAAAGCTGCTTTGCAAGAAATTAAAGAGCTTTATTCTGGTTTTGAACCTGCTATTAATGAATATTGTATAGGTTCTATTGCCGAAATTTATGATGGCGACCCACCTCATGCCGCTAAAGGTGCACTTTCGCAAGCATGGAGTGTTGCCGAAATATTAAGAATGAAATACTTGATTGATTATTACGAAAATATTGATTTATAAATTTTTTTAAGTTTGAATGTGAACAAAATGAAAGTTTTGATGTTTGGTTGGGAATTTCCTCCTCATATTACTGGAGGGCTTGGTACGGCCTGCTTTGGTCTAACTAAAGGATTGCTTCAGCATGGTGTTGAAGTGCTTTTTGTTGTGCCAAAGGCTTATGGCGATGAAAATCAGGATGCTGTCAGAATAATTAATGCTAGCGATGTAACTATTGATATCAGAAAAAAAATTAACCAGCAATATTGGGAAAATATTACTTTTATGGAAATAGGCTCTAACTTGATACCTTATGTGGGTGAGGAAGAGTTTAAAAGAATTGTTAATCTTAATAAGGAAGAAAACCAATGTTTTGACGATTCAATTTTTAATGAACGTTTTGAGTTTAGTGGTAAATATGGACACGATCTTATGAAAGAAGTTGCACGTTATGCTCTTGTCGCTTCTAATATTGCTGCTAACAATAATTTTGATGTTATTCATGCTCACGACTGGCTTACTTATTCAGCAGGTATAGCTGCTAAAAAAGTTAGTGGGAAACCTCTTGTTGTTCATATTCATGCTACTGAATTTGACCGCTCTGGCGAAAATATTAATCAAAATGTTTACGATATTGAACGTAAAGGTATGCACGAAGCTGACCTCGTTGTTGCTGTGAGTAATCTTACTCGAAATACTGTTATTGAACGATATGGTGTTAATCCCGATAAGGTTATTACTGTTTACAATGCGGTTGAACATCCCGAAAAACCTAATTATGATAATAACGATAAATCTGTCCCCGAAAAAATTGTTACTTTTTTAGGACGTGTTACTTTTCAAAAGGGGCCTGATTACTTTGTTGAAGCTGCTCATAAGATTTTGCAGGTCGACAAAAACGTTAGATTTGTGATGGCCGGCTCTGGCGATATGCTTATTAGAATGATTAACCGCGTTGCTGAATTGAAAGATTCTTCTAATTTCCATTTTACTGGTTTTTTAAACGAAGAAGAGGTTAATCGGTTATTTGCAATTAGTGATGTATACGTTATGCCGTCTGTTTCTGAGCCTTTTGGTATTTCGCCCTTAGAAGCTATGCGTTCGAGTGTGCCAGTTGTTATTTCACGTCAGAGTGGAGTTTCTGAAATTTTGCGTCACGCTCTTAAAGTGGATTTTTGGGATATTGATGACCTCGCCGATTCTATTTATGGTCTTTTACATTACGAGGCTTTAGCCGAAATGTTTAAGGAAGAGGGTAAAAAAGAAGTTGAGGGATTAAAATGGAAATCTTCGGCTGCTAAAGTTGTTGATGTATACAAAAAAGCCTTAGCTTTAAACTAATTTTTAAATGTTTAAATTATTTTTATAATGAAAGCAATTTGTTTTTATTTTCAGGTTCACCAACCTTTCAGACTCCGTACTTATAGATTTTTTGATATTGGAAAAGATCATAATTACTACGATGATTTTCAAAATAAATTTATTGTACGAAGAGTAGCTGATAAATGTTATTTGCCAACTAATAAAGTTTTACTTGATTTAATTAATGAATATGGTACTAATTTTAAAGTTAGTTTTTCTATATCTGGTGTTGCATTAGAACAATTTGAAAAATATGTCCCCGATGTTATCGAAAGTTTTAAAAAACTTGCCGATACTGGTTGTGTTGAGTTCTTAAGTGAAACATATTCGCATTCGCTTGCTTGTTTAAGAAGTAAGCAAGAATTTGAAAGTCAGGTGTTTATGCACCAACAAAAAATTAAAGAATTGTTTGGACAAACTCCTCAAACTTTTAGAAATACTGAGCTTATTTATTATGATAAGTTAGGCTCATGGGTTGCTGATATGGGCTTTAAAACTATGCTAACCGAAGGTGCTAAACAAGTTTTGGCTTGGAGAAGCCCCGGTTATTTATATACTAATAGCATCAATCCTAAACTGAAATTATTATTAAAAAATTATCAGCTTAGCGACGATATTGCTTTCAGATTTAGCCAAAGATCGTGGAATCAATGGCCTCTGACAACCGAAAAGTATGTTGATTGGTTAAATGCTTTAAATAGTAACGAGGAAGTGGTTAATCTGTTTATGGATTACGAAACTTTTGGTGAACATCAGTGGCCCGAAACTGGAATATTCGATTTTTTAAGACATCTTCCTTCAAGGGTGTTCTCTCATTCGTCATTCAAATTTAAAACCCCAGCCGAGTTATCAGAAGAGTTAAAGCCTGTTGGAGCTGTTTATGTAAACAGTCCTATTTCTTGGGCTGATGAAGAAAGAGATTTAACTGCTTGGTTAGGTAATAAGTTGCAGGAAGATGCGTTTAATTCTTTATATAAGTTAGAAGAAAATGTTAAACAATGCAATAACCCTGACATTATTAAAGACTGGCTTTATCTTCAAACAAGCGACCATTTTTATTATATGTGTACTAAATGGTTTTCGGACGGCGATGTACATAAGTATTTTAATCCTTACGGCACACCTTACGATGCTTTTATAAACTATATGAATATTTTGTCTGATTTTAAATTAAGACTTAATGATATTATTTCTTCACAAGATTTAAATTTTCAAAATTCAATTATTAATAACGAAACAATTATTGACATGGCTAAAAAAATAAAAAAAATCAGAAATTCTAAGACTCGTGTTGAGCCTAAACTGAAGCCAAGATTAAATAAAACTAAAGATAATGTTCAATTTTCGGATATTATCTATGTATCACGCTATCATATTAGCGTAATAATAAAAAAAGTTGATATCATTACTCTTGCTACAGCTCTAATTGGTGTTGATGATGATATCAAAGATTTAATTCTTTCAAATATGACTAAGCGTAATTTGATTAAATTTGAAGAAATACAACTTGATTATTCAAGTATCATGCAATCTGATATAATAAATGCAAGAAAAGCTTTATTGGCAAGCATGAAGGAAGTTCTTTTCGATAAATAAAAAGCATTTTTTAGTTTAGCATAGGGTCGAGTGGTGAGTTTGCCCATAAAGAGTAATCTTTACCTAAGTTTCTAACTATGGCTTTCCATAGTGTTTCAGGATGGTGGTTAAGTATTTCTTCTTTTTCAGTATCTGAAATGACCCATGATTTTTCTTTTAGCTCATTATTTAATTGTTTTGAGCTCCATCCTGAATATCCGATGTAGAATCTGATATTGTTAGGTGATATGTTATTATTTATTATCATATTTTTGATAAGTTCCATATTGCCACCCCAGTAAATGCCTTCTATAATTTTCTGGCTGTCTGGAATTATGTTGCCAAGTGTATGCAAAACAAAAAGACTGTCGGTACGAACAGGTCCCCCAATAAATACTTTTGCATCAAAATCTGAAAAATCTTTTATTACTTCATTTAGTGATAAATCAACAGGTTTATTTACTATTAAACCAAAGGAACCTTCAGTTGTATGCTCTGCAAGCAAAACAACAGAACGCTTAAAATAAAAATCATTGAGAAAAGGTTCTGAAATAAGAATTTTTCCTGAATGAGGTTCGTTATATATTGGCTTAATGGTTTCCATGATTTATATCTAATTTAAGTTTTGTAGCTTTGTGTCATATTTTTTAGTTTTCTTGAATGATTAATAATTTTTATAAATTTAACAAAAATAATACCATTTAAACTTAATGACATTGAAAAATAATTTTACTTTATTTAATGAATTGCGACAAGAATTTGATTTTTTAAAATATGAAAGTTTTGAAATTGTAAAGCATAGCGATAAATTAGATTTTAGTTTTTGTTTTAATCTGTCAGGAAAAGTTTTGTTTAATGCCTCTTATAGTTTGCCTTTTAATTGTTTTATTAATGTTGAAAAATTATATAATACTAATTTAATAGAAAATATAATTTTTAACATTGGTATGTCAGAACTTGTTAGCTATTGGAAAGCTGCATGCCCACGAGAGGTTATAATAAAACCTGCATTTTTAAACAATGAGCAAATTGAATGGTGGAAAAATTTATATTATAATGGCTTGGGAGAATTTTTTTGGCTAAATAATATAAAAACTTCTAAAGACGAATTCATGCATATTAGCTCAAATTCTATCAAAAACTGGAAAACTGATAAAAATGAATATGCAAATAATATTTTAATTCCTGTTGGTGGTGGCAAAGATTCAGTTGTTAGTCTTGAATTATTGAAAAAAAATAAAAATGTAATTCCTTTTGCGATTAATCCTCGTGGAGCTATTTTTGACACTCTTAAATCGGCTGGTTTTGAAGAAAATCAATTATTTATTATTAATCGTTACCTTGATAAACAATTATTAGATTTAAATTCTAAAGGCTACTTAAACGGTCATACTCCATTTTCTTCTGTTGTAGCATTCAATACCTTGTTGGCAGCTCACTTAACTAACTCAAAATATATTGCATTGTCGAACGAATCAAGTGCAAACGAATCAACTGTGCCTAGTTCAGATATTAATCATCAGTATTCAAAATCAATTTATTTTGAAAGAGATTTCAGATATTACGTTAATAAAAATATTAGCAAAGAATTAAACTATTTTAGTTTCTTGAGACCTTTGTCGGAGTTGCAAATAGCAAAATTGTTTTCAAAATATAAAAATCATTATTTTACTTTTAAGAGTTGTAATGTAGGAAGTAAAACTGACAGTTGGTGCGGTAAATGTCCCAAATGTTTATTTACTTATATTATTTTGTCTCCTTTTATTAAACAAGAAACATTAGAAAAAATTTTTGATAAAAATATTTTTAACGACATTGAATTAAAGAATGAACTTGATAAATTGATTGGTATAGCTGATGTTAAGCCCTTTGAATGTGTTGGAACAATTGAAGAGGTTAATATTGCTCTTTCTTTTTTGTTAAACCAAAAAAATGTAGATAAATCTTTGTTAATGTATTATAATAATATTAATATATTCGATAAATATATAAAATTATCTGAATATGATTTTAAAAATTTTAATGAAGAAAATTTTTTACCCGGTCATTTCAAAGTAATATTAAAAAATGCCTTAGACGAAATATGTTAAATTATTTAAAAAAAATATTCTCTGATAATAATCCTCTAATACTTGGATTCGGTCGCGAAGGTTATTCTACTTATAATCTTATAAGAAAATTATTGCCTGATGTTAAAATTAATATTGCTGATAAAAATGCTGATGCAATTAATTCAATATATAAGTTTGATAATAATATTAATTTTATTACAGGTGTAAATTATCTTGATTTAATTGAAAGTTATTACCCAATTTTTCGTTCACCTGGTATTTCATTGATAAATATAAACGAAAATATTGCTAATAAACTGACTTCTCAAACGAAAATATTTTTAAATTTTTTTAGTTCGCAGATTATTGGAATTACTGGTACTAAAGGTAAAAGCACATGTTCGAGCCTTATATCACATATTTATCAATTATATAATTCAAATACTTTATTGGCAGGTAATATTGGAATTCCTTTATTCGATTTAACAGAAGTTGTTAATCGGCAAACAGAAATTGTATGCGAGTTGTCATCGCACCAACTTCAGGATATTGAACAAGCTCCACATATATCTATACTTCTTAATATTTATAAAGAACATTTAGATCATTATAAATCTTATGAGGAATATCAAAATTCAAAATTCAATATTTTAAGTAAGCAAACAGCCAACGATTATTGTATTTATAATGCTGATGATGAAATAATATCGTCTTTGATTTTAGAAAGTGTTGTTAAATCAAATATTTTCAAGTTTTCTGTATTTAATGAAGTAGAAAGAGGTTGTTTTTTGAAAGAAAATAAAATTATTTTCAGAAATAATAATACTGATGAAATAGTATATATTGATAAAGAAGGCTCACGCCAATTAAGAGGTTCTCATAATTTGCTCAATATTATGGCAGCTATAATAGCTGCAAAAATTAAATATATTGAAAATAAATATATTATTAAAGGTATAAGTTCAATGAAACCTTTAAGTCATAGACTCGAATATGTTGGAAAATTTAATGGAATACATTTTTATAACGATTCAATTTCAACAATTCCTGAAGCCACTATTGCTGCTGTTAAGTCTGTGAAAAATGTTGACTGTATTATCTTGGGAGGTTTCGACAGAGGTATTGATTATAAAGAATTAGCTAAGTTTTTGTATTTATCTGAAATAAATATTTTGATTTTTATTGATGCAGCAGGAAAGAGAATTATGGATGAGTTAGATAAAATAAATAAAAATAAAAATAAAAAAATATATTATGTAGATAAATTTGAAGATGCTGTTTCAATTGCTAAAAAAGAAACAACCGCAGGCAAAACATGTTTACTTTCGCCTGCGGCAGCGAGTTATGGAATGTTTAAAAATTTTGAAGAAAGAGGAGAAAAATTCAAATACCTTATATTAAATACATAAGAGTTATTTTGTTTCTTCTTCTTTTTTAGTCTTCTTTGTTGGTTTTGTCTCTTTAGTGCCTTCAGCTTTCTTAGCTGTAGTTTTTTTTGTTGTAGCTTTTTTAACTGTTTCCTTTTTAGCCGTTCCTTTTTTAGTTGTTTCTTTTTTAGCTGTCTCCTTTTTGACGGAAGTGGATTTAGTTTTAGGTTCAGATGTTACTTTAGCTTTTGTTTCAGTAGTAATTTCTGCAACCTGAGCTTCAAGAACCTGAGTTTTTACTTCAACCTCTGATTCTTTAGCGGCAATAGAAGTTGTTTTTTCAATTTTTGTATCAACGTTTTTCTTTCTCTCAGGAATATGAAGTGGTTTTTTATGTTTAGGTCTTCTAACTCCGAATGAACCACCCCAAATTTTACCTCTTTTAGATTTTTTATCTCCTTTTCCCATAATAATAAGATTTTTGTAAGTCTCAAATTAATATAAAACAAAGATAATAAAAAAGAGTATAAAAAAAAACTATTTATTTAAATTATTCAAAAATTCACGTTCAAGTATTTCGGGTTTTTTAACTGTATTTTTAACCCATTGCAAAAGAATTTCATTTTTTTCGGCATCGTTAAGTTCCCATTTTATATTGCTATTGCGAATTTTTTCTGTTAAAAGCGAAAGTGCAATAGCAACAGAAACAGAAATATTATAACTTTCAGTAAAGCCATACATAGGTAATTTAACAAAGTTGTCGGTATTATTAATAACTTCGTCCGAAATACCGTTTAATTCATTGCCAAAAACAAGAGCTATAGGTTTATCGATGGGTAAGTTGTTAATCATATAACCATTGTAGTGAGGCGATGTGGCAATAATTTTATAATCTTTTGATTTAAGTTTTAAAATGCAATCAATTGTATTGTTCTCAGAACTATTATGTTTAACAATATTAATCCATTTAGCCGAGCCAAGTGCAACATCGGGGTTAACTTTATATGAATTTTTGTTTTCAATAATGTGTATGTCTTGAATTCCGAGACATTCAGCAGTTCTCAATACAGCACTTGCATTATGAGGTTGAAATATATCTTCGAGTACTATTGTTAGGTATTTTGTTCTGTATTTAA
>CAZDEU010000082.1:0-11922 GCA_964504265.1 uncultured Bacteroidales bacterium | reverse complement strand
TAATTGTTATTTTAAGCACTACTTTTGCAGTATTTGCAGGCTTTTGCAGAGAGCGGGTGGTAGCATCGGTTTGCCATGATTTTTTGTTACTTTTTTACTTGTGCTGAGTATTCTAAGTAGAGTTTGCTAATAATGTCCGATTTAATATGATTACATCGACCATTATGGACAAACTCGAATTATTAACATGAGTTAATAAATAATGTTTATTTTATGTTGTTAATTCACGATATTAAAAATAAAATTATTCATTTACTTTCAATTTAGAAAATATTATAACTTTGCTCAATAATATTAAAAAAATTCAATATATAATTTACAAAATTTCAATTATTTAAAACAATGAGCAAATCACATTTTACGGCTGAAGACATTGAAACAATGAAACAAAGATTTCATTTTTCAGATGAAATTAATCAAATTATTAAAGATGAAAATCTTTTACCAATAGGAGTATTGAATAGGCTTAATGCTAATTATCCTAATCATTCAACTTTTAACGAAGATTTTGAATTTATATTTAATGATAAAAAGACTTATATTGGATTAAATGGTTTTAGAGAAATTGTTGGAATTCTTTCTAAAAAAGGTATTAACATTGGTCATATTGAAGAACGTGAATTGTTTATTAACGTTTACAGATTTATGGCTACTAAGCATATTTTAAATCTTATAAACTGGAATAGTTTTGAAAAAGATTCTTTGTTTCAACTTGTATTTCCGCAACCGGGTATGATAAGAAATGATATTGTTGAAAAATATCTTAATGCTAAAAGTGATGACGAAAAAAAGAAAATTGTTTCTGATTATATTACCGAAACTAATCCCCACGACGGTAAGCAAAAACTTAATAAACCTGTTTTTGTAAACGAATATGGTGAAACTGAAATTATTGAAGGTAGTCAGCATAAATATCCTGCTTGTCAATTAATTTTTGATGTACAAACTCAAAATTGTTTTGCCTTTTGTAATTATTGTTTTCGTCATGCTCAGGTAAGAGGCGATATTGATATGTTTTTGCAAAAAGATGTTTCGCAGGTTCACAGATATCTTAAAACTCATAAAGAAATTTCCGATATTCTTATTACTGGCGGCGATGCAGGTTTTATTACTCCCGAAAGATTTGAGGAATATATTAATCCTATAATTAACGACCCTGATTTACTTCATATAAAATCAATTAGGCTTGGTACTCGAGTTCTTACTTATAATCCTGAAAAAATTATAAGCAAAGATTTTGAGCCTATGCTGAATCTTTTTAAGAAATTGTATGATAATGGTATTCAACCTGTTCTTATGTCACACTTTTCTACTCCTCGCGAAGTTTTAAATATTAGTACAATTGCTGCAATACGTCGGTTAAAATCTTATGGCGTTACAGTTAAAAGCCAAAGCCCTATTATGAACCATATTAGTTTGTTTACTGACGATAACGGCAAAGTTGATGTTGACCGCTCAGCTCAAAACTGGATTGACCTCGCTAATATTATTGCTACTCTCGGAGTTGGTTTCCATTCTATGTATTGTGCAAGACCTACCGGCGAACATCATTATTTTACTGCTCCACTTGCCGATATTAATAAAGTGTTTAGTAAAGTATTTAGGTCGCTTGCATCTATTAACAGACCGTCAAGATATATTACTATGACTTCTTCGGCTGGTAAAGTTTCTATGCTGGGAACAGTTGAGATAAACGGAGAAACTGTTTTTGCTCTTAAATTTAATGAAGGGCGTAATATGGAATGGCTCGATAAAGTTTACCTTGCCGAATATGACGAAAAAGAAAATACTATCGAAAAACTAAAACCTTATAAGGTTGAAAAGTATTTTTATGAAGATGAACTTTATGAAATTGAACATAAATTAGATAAAAAGATTCTTACATCAAAGGATAAAAAATAAATTTTTTTGTAATGATTAACAAAATTGTAAATAATACAAAAGAAGCCGTTTCAGATATTTTTGATGGAGCTATAGTATTGATTAGCGGCTTTGGCGAAGCAGGCAGTCCTATTGAACTTATTCATGCTTTAATTGATCATGGTGCTAAAAATCTTACTATTGTTAGTAATAATACCGGTAATGGTCATGTTGGGCTTGCTGCACTTATTGAAAACCGACAGGTTAAAAAGATGATTTGTTCTTTTCCTCGTACTGCCGATTCGGTTGTGTTCCCTGAATTATATTGTAAAGGTGAAATTGAATTGGAACTTGTTCCTCAAGGCACTTTAGCTGAAAGATTAAGAGCAGGTGGTGCCGGGATACCGGCATTTTATACTCCAACTTCTGTTGGTACTCCTTTAGAAAAAGGTAAAGAAGTAAGAGAATTTGACGGTATAAAATATGTTTTGGAATATGGTTTAAAAGCAGATTTTGCACTTGTTAAATGTAAAACAGCCGACAGATACGGTAATCTTTTATATAATAAAACAGCAAGAAATTTTGGTCCTGTTATGTGTATGTCGGCTAAATCATCTATTGTACAGGCAAGTTATGTCGTTGAAATTGGCAAAATTGACGCTGAAGCTGTTGTAACTCCCGGAATTTTTGTTAATAAAGTTGTTTGTATTCCTAATCCGCTTAGCGAAAATAAATTGATAAAAGAAAATGTAAGTTATCTATGAGTGAAAATGTAAAAAAAGGCTGGAGCCGCGAGCAAATGGCTCAAAAGATAGCAAACGATATACCTAATGGTTCTTATGTTAATCTTGGAATTGGTTTGCCCGAATTAGTTGCTAATTTTATTCCTTCTGATAGGGAAGTTATTTTTCATACCGAAAACGGTTTACTTGGTGTAGGTGCTTCGCCTGCTGAGGGACAAGAAGATGATGAACTTATAAACGCAGGCAAAAAACCTGTTACTGCTATTAAAGGTGCTTGCTTTTTTCATCATGCCGATAGTTTTGCTATGATTAGAGGTGGACATATTGATATATGTGTGCTTGGAGCTTTTCAGGTTTCTGAAATAGGCGATTTAGCTAATTGGTCAACCGGCGAACCTAATGCTATACCTGCTGTTGGCGGTGCAATGGACTTGGTAGCCGGTGTTAAAACTATTTATATAATTACTCAACATATTACTAAAAAAGGAGAACCTAAAATAGTTAAAAAATGCAAATATCCTCTAACAGGAAAAGGTGTTGTTAGTCGAATATACAGCGATTGGGCTGTTATTGATGTTACTGATAAAGGTTTATTTGTAAGAGAATTAGCACCGGGTGTTGATATTGATTTTCTAAGGAATAATACTGAAGCTGAATTGCAAACTTATTGATTAGTTAGTATATCATTTATTATTTTTATAATCATAACATTTTGTTTAAACTAAAATCACAATAGGAACTATGAATTATATTTTAAAATGATAAAATATTACTACAAATACATAAAACTATTTTGTATAGAATTTGAAAATTTTTATACAGATTTGTTTTTAAATGTAAAGATTTTGTTTATTTCTATACAGAATAAATTATCTTTGCATAGATTTTTAAATAATCTTTACAAATGACAACTTGGAGATTAAATAAATTACCATTAAATATTGACTTTGAATCCAAAAAGGTATTAAAAGCTTTACCTTCAGCGCATGCTGCCTTAGCTGAGTTAAAAGGAATTTCATCAACAATTCCAAATCAAAATATTCTGATTAACACACTCGGGCTACAAGAAGCAAAAGACAGTTCTGCAATTGAAAATATAATTACGACTCATGATGATTTATATAAATCAGAATTAAACCTTGACACTTTTAAATCGCCTCAAGCAAAAGAGGTTCAAAACTATATTTCTGCCTTAAAAAAGGGATTCGCACTTATCTCAAATACTGGGTTACTGACAAAAAATAGTATTCTTCAGATTCAAGAAGTATTAGAAGATAATAAAGCTGGATTTAGAAAATTGTCAGGTACTATTTTGAAAAATGCATCTACTGGAAAGACCATCTACTCGCCGCCTCAGGATTATGAAGAGATATTGGGGTTGATGGCTAATTTAGAACGATATATAAATGATTCGGAAATGCAAGATTGCGACCCATTGATTAAAATGGCTGTTATACATTTTCAATTTGAGAGTATTCACCCATTTTATGACGGGAATGGCAGGACTGGCAGAATAATAAACATATTATATTTGATTCTTGTAAAACTTCAATCCTTGCCTATTTTATATTTAAGCAATTATATAATCAAATACAAATCTGATTATTATCGACTTTTACAAAAAGTTCGGGATGAGAATTTATGGGAAGATTGGCTGTTGTTTATGATAATTGGGGTTGAACAAACAGCAAAAGAAACGATAGACTTGATTATTCAAATAAAGGAGCTAATGCTTAATTATAAACACAAACTGAGACACAATTACAAATTTTACAGTCAAGATTTGTTGAATAATCTATTCAAACATCCTTATACAAAAATTGAATTTGTTGTAAATGATTTAGGAGTTTCAAGATTAACCGCAGCAAATTATTTAAATAAATTAGCTTATGACAAAATGCTGCAAAAAAACAAGTTAGGAACAGGAAATTATTATATAAATGAAGAATTATTTAATTTATTAACAAAAAGATAAAAATACACAGGAATCAACAAAATGTTTATATTAATTAATATATTAAACCAATTAAAATGACAAAAGAAGAACAATTATTCGCTAAAGCGAGCAAAGTATTGCCTGGTGGTGTAAGCCGAAATGTTGTTTACAGAAATCCTCACCCTTTTTATGTTTCAGGTGCACAAGGTTGCTATGTTACCGATATTAATGGAAATAAAAAAATTGATTTTGCTAATAATATAGCATCTCTTATTCATGGTCATGCTCATCCTGCAATAGTTAAAGCTGTTTGTGAGCAAATTCAAAAAGGTTCTGCCTACACTATTGGTACTGAAATAGAAATTGAACATGCTCAGCAATTATGTAATCGCGTTCCTTCTTTTGATAAAATTCGTTTTGTTAATTCAGGTACCGAAGCAGTTATGGCTATGATTAAAGCTGCAAGAGCTTATACAGGTAAGCCTAAAATTGCTAAAGCCGAAGGTGGTTATCATGGTAGTTTCGATACGGCCGAAGTTAGTCAAAGTGCATCGCCTGATACTTGGGGCGATATTGACAGCCCCAATAGCGTTCCTCATGTTTACGGCACTCCTAAAGGTGTTCTTGATAACGTTGTTATTTTTCATCTTAATAATATTGAAAGAACTTTAAAAATATTAAATCGTCATGCAGGCGAAATTGCTTGTGTTATTATTGACCCTGTTCCTCATCGTATTGGTATGATACCTGCATCACACGAATTTATTGAAGCAATTTACAATTGGACAAGAGAAAACGGGGCTTTAATGTGTTTTGATGAGGTTATCAGCTTTAGAGTCGATTACGAAGGTGCTCAATCTGCTTATAAACATAAACCTGATTTAACTTCGCTTGGTAAAATTATCGGAGGTGGCTTTCCTATTGGAGCTTTTGCAGGAAGAAATGAAGTTATGGAAATTCTTAATCCGGGTGGTAACAATTACAGGTTTTCACTTTCAGGTACTTTCTCGGCTAATCCTGTTTCAATAACAGCCGGAAAAGTCGCAATCGAACTGTTTGACCGTGAGGCTGTTGAAAATGTTAATAATTTATCGCTTATTGCTCAAAAACAAATTATTGAAGCTGGTAAAATTGCTAGCTTACCAGTTTGTACAACAGGTAGAGGCTCTATGTTTAAAATTCATTTTAAGGATGTTCCGCCTGTTTGTTTCAGAGATGCTTACGAAGACCCTGCAACAAAGAAGATTATGAATATGTTTTTAGAACATGTTTATGAAAAAGGTATTATTATGATTAACTCTTGTTCATGTGTATTATCTACAGTTATTGGGCAAAAGGAAATTGACGTTTTAAGCGATGTTGTTTTAAGTGGTTTCAAACATATTAAAAATGAAGTAGAAAAATTAGAAAGTGTTAAAAAATGAAAAATGTTTTTATTTGTGATGCTCTTCGTACTCCAGTTGGTAAATATGGTGGCTCGTTGTCAAGCATAAGACCTGACGATCTATTGGCTTTAACTCTAAAAGCTATTATTGAACGTAATACTGATGTTGATGCTAACAAAATTGATGATGTTATAATCGGCTGTGCTAATCAGGCTGGCGAAGACAACAGAAATGTTGCTCGTATGGCTTTACTTATTGCAGGTGTGCCTTTTAATGTTCCTGGTGTTACTGTTAACCGATTGTGTGGCTCGGGAATGGAAGCTATTGGAATGGCTGCGAGAAGTATAGCTGTTGGTGAAGCTGATTTAATTATTGCAGGTGGTGTTGAAAGTATGTCAAGATCTCCTTTTGTTATAGGTAAATCAATTGAAGCTTTCGATAGAAATGCTAAAATGTTCGATACTACTATTGGTTGGAGATTTGTTAATAAAAAGATGGAACAATTGTATGGTGTTGATTCTATGATTGAAACGGCTGAGAATTTAGCTGATGAATATAAAATAAGTCGCGAGCAACAGGATGTTTTTGCCCATAATAGCCAATACAAAGCTAATGAAGCACAGAAAAATGCTTTGTTTAATGATGAAATTATTCCTGTAACAATTCCTATTAAAAAAGGAGAACCCATAATTTGTAACAAAGACGAACACCCGCGTTTAAGTTCTGTTGAAAAACTTTCAGCACTTAAACCTATTGTAAGAGCCAGTGGTACTGTTACTGCAGGTAATGCATCGGGTGTTAATGACGGTGCCGCTGCTCTTATTATTGCTTCTGACGATGCTGTAAAAAAATATAATTTGAATCCTGTTTGCAGAATATTGGGTATGCAGTCTGCTGGAGTTCCTCCGCGAATAATGGGTATTGGTCCTGTTTTTTCGACACGCAAATTATTGGATAAACTTAATATGAGTTTATCTGATTTTGATATTATTGAAATTAATGAAGCTTTTGCAGCACAAGTATTAGCTTGTACAAAAGAACTGAATATTAATCCAGATGACAAAAGGTTAAATCCTTTAGGTGGTGCAATTGCTCTTGGACATCCTCTTGGTATGAGTGGTGCAAGACTTATTACTACAGCTTTTCATCAACTAAAAAGAAATAATGGTAAAGTTGCTTTATGTACTATGTGCATAGGAGTGGGGCAGGGGATATCTATGGCGATTGAGAAGGTTTAAGGTGAAAATCTAAGCATAAAAATAATTCATTTATTCACCTCTAAATAATTCAATAATTCCATTAAAATTATATTCAATACCATCTAACCCTTTTGCATTATATATGTAAAAATATGTACCATCTGATGAATTCTGCCCGTCCCAGTTACCACCAACTGAATTCCATTCATAAATCTTATTACCCCATCTGTTAAAAATTATCATATTCTCTTGTTCAAGCGATTGAGATTTAACTTTAAAAACATCATTTTGCCCGTCATTGTTTGGTGTAAAAACGTTAGGAATAAAAACAGAAGATGGGCTTTTTATATCTATAGTCAAATAAATACTGTCCTCACAATTATCAGGATATCCACTGTTAACAATTAATAGCACATTATATATTCCTTGTGAAGTGTAAGTGTGTGTAGGATTCATATCGTTAGATGTTTGTCCGTCACCAAAATCCCAGTAAAAAGATGTTGCACCTATTCCTGTGTATTGAAAATTTATAATAGCAGGAGCATAACCGCTAGTAGGATTTGCATTTGCTACTGCTGTAATAAATGTATTAATTGATATATTTATGCTATCAGAAACCGAACAATTATTTTCATCAGTTACAGTTACTTTCCATAAACCTTCGCAAAGATTAATGGCAGATGAAGAATATTGAGGTGGATTTGTATTCCAAACATAAGAATAATCAGGTGTGCCACCGCTAACGTTTAATTGAATTTCGCCATTACAATCGCCTGAGCAACTGGCATTAGTTGGCAATAAACTGAGCAATATAGCAGGAGGAGAATTTAAAGTAATACTATTAGTATCAATACAACCGTTTGCATCAGTAATAGTAACTGAGTAATGCCCTTGTGATAAATTATTAACATTAGACGAAGTGTATGCACCAGGCGACCAAAGGTATGAATATGGCAATTGACCGCTATTTGCTGAAACATTTACACTCCCATCGTTTGAATTAAAACAAAGAGGGTCTGTGCCGCTTATTGACGAAGTTATATCAATTACTTCTATATCAAAATAAGAAGTTGGAGACATATTACAAAAAGGGTCATCAACATACAGACTCACATTGTATGTTCCTGCTGTATCCCATTTTATTTCGTAAGGTCCAGATCCTGACCCTGATATTACTGTACCTCCATCAAAATCCCAATAATAAACGGCTGTGCTGCTTGCATTTCCAGTATATGTTATTGTAGAAGTATTTTCAAGACAAATAGGGCTTTCTGCATTAAAAGATGATGAAAGATTATGTATATTAACTATTACATCATCAGTGTTTTTACATATGTTATTACTAACAGTAACAATATAAGTAGTTGTAACAGTAGGTGATGCAATAGGAGTAGCAATAGTTGTATCACTTAAACCTATTGAAGGTGCCCAGAGATAAGAAACACCGGTAATATTACTGTTAGCATTAAGGTTTACTGAGTTGCCAAGACAAATATCTATTGTAGATGGAGTAATATTAACAATTGGATTTTCAAATACTTCAATATAAATTGAATCGGTTTTAATATTACAATTACCTACATCTCCATTCAGATAATAATATCCGCTGTTAGTCATAATTACTGAATCAATTTGTATTGATTGTCCTTGTGCTGTAAATCCGTTAGGACCTGTCCAATTATAACTTGCCCCATTTATTATGTTTGATTGAAGAATTAATGTATCACCTTCGCAAAAAGTAGTTTTATTAGCATTTATCTGAAAATTATAACTTGCATAATCAGAAAAGAAACCGAATCTGCAACCACCGCTACCAGTGCCATGTATCATCCCAAGATGAAACAGTTCGGTTGTGTTACTTATTTGAGTAGCAATGCCTGAAGGAATTTCGTTAAGTGTAAATGACAATTGGGCATATTTCCATAAACCGCCGGTTGAAGGCACATCAGCAAAAGAAGAACCGTTAATAATACCTGAAGCTCCGTTTAAAAGAAAATTATTTTCACCGCCTTGTTTAACTAATAAAGTAATATGTAAAGGATCATTAGTCGACCTTGTAAAAGTAACACTACTCGAACCTGTACATTCAATACTAGGCAAAATACTTATTCCAACTTCACAACCAAAGCCTGATAAATGTAAAACATAGGCAGGAGTTGATGTTTCGATGTATGCTGCATTAGCAGTACCTATGCTGTACATATATGTTTGTCCTGCATCAATAGTTGTGGTTAAGATGCCGTTAATAAAAACTGAGGTGTTATTTTGTGTAGCTAATATGAAAGCTTTATCATAAGGAGCATTTAAGAAACCTCTTACTACAATATATTTTGTGCCAATCATATTTAAAGGTATAAGCTGGTCGCCAGCAAGGTCAGCACATCCACCAAAAGCAGCTCCATTAAGAAGGTCATCTTTTATAGTAATTGCAATAGGTTTATCGGAACTAACATAAGATCCATTCAAATGAGCTGAAGCAGCTTGCGATGTTGCAGTTGCTGAATAAGTTTGCCCTTCGTTCAAAACAATAGTAAATGGTGTTGTCGCACTATGCCCAACAATATTATTTGAGGGTGTAATTGTAATAGAAGTATTATTTTCAGTTGCAATAATTTCAAAAGCTGAATAAGGCGTTGGGCTATAATTTGCATTATCAAGATAGTTTTGCATAGGTATATAAAAGTTCTGTCCAAGAGCATTGCGTCCTTTAAGTGTAAATATTTCAGGGTTGCATAAACATTGAAGGCTAACTACTTCATAATAAACATTAACAGGATTTGTTGCTGTAATTTTCAAACCATAGTTCAAGATTTGATCAGCAGGTTTGTTTTCTATAATGTCTAACCAAGGAGTTAAATCTATATTAGTAGTAGAAAAAGGATTTAATGAAACAATGATTGCTGCAAAAGATGGATTAGCAGGTTGAGTAACTGTAACCTGACTAGTAGCATTTGAAGATGTTATCCATAAATATATCGGTTTATCAAAGTTTTGTGAACTCACTGACACTTCAGGAGCTGCAAACCAAAATTCTGTATCAAATTGTGAATATAGATATTTTGAATTTAAGCAAATATACAAACAAAATAAAAGAATCATTTTAATTACAGTATTTGCTTTCATATTTTACTTACTTATCATTAAAAATATTTATTTTACAAATTTAATTTTTTTATTATAAATAAATTTAATTTTACATATAAAATAAAAAAATAATTAAGAAAAATTAAACCAAAATCTAACGTTTGTAAAGATTAATTCATCATTTCACAATTATTGTATTTATTTATTCCTTAACAATATCATCTACTGAAAAGAAATTTTTTAAAAAGCAAATTGCAATTATATTTTTTATTAATTTTATCCATTAAAGTGTTAAAAAAATGAAAAAAAGTATTAAAATTATAGTTTTAATGTCAATTGTTTTGATGTTATCTTCATGTACCGAAATGATAACCAAAGCTAAACATTATCAAGTCAGTTTATTAAATGCTGATGAAAGTATAAAAGTGAGTGTGATTCAAGAACCTTGTGGCAGAGGAGTATTTGAAGAAATTCAAGATGTTGAAGGGGTTTATAACATTGATATTCCTGCTTTGAAAGGAGGAGGTGGCGATATTTTTGGAATTAAATTTAGTTATCATAATCCCGAAGAATATAAAGTAGTTAATATTTGTAAAGACGATAAAATGATTATTGAATTATCAATAAATGAAATTGAAAAGTTACCTAAAGATGAAAAAGGTGTATTTTTATTTGATATAAATGAATTATCAGATAAGTCATCTATTTCTGAAAAATCATTATCTGAATCTCAAGATTCTAATTTTGTAGGTAAATATGTGTTCGAGTATCAAACAATTAACAAGGACATAAAAGAATTTAAAAATCTATCTACTAACGAAATTCTAGTTCCTAAAATTGAAATAATGAAAAATGGAGAATATATGGTTGAGAACTTGCCTTATATTAGTATAAAACCTACATTTGTAAAATATATAACACAGAAGGGTTATTGGGAAAAATCAGTGGTAGGCTTAGGTGGTTATAAAATGGAACCGCTTACGGGTATCAAATTTAATGGTATTAGTCCAGGTCCAAGTAGTGCTTTGTTAAGCTGTGACAGCACAAATATTTCGAGACTGATTTTTGTTATTGGCGACCCTGATGCTAAAATGGAGATGGTTTTTAAAAAAAATTGATTATTGTAGTTTTTTAAAATGATAGTATGATATTAACTAATAAAGGTTCCCTTTCGGAAAAAGAATTATTCAATATTTCGCTTATTGGATATTTTAAAAAGACTTGGTGGTTGCATATATTAATGTGGTTATTGGCTGTTTTTTTTATTTTCCATTTAATAATCGACAATTATAATATTTTATTTTTCTTTTACATTTTCTTTATCTGCTTTGCTATTTTTTATCCTTTATTAGTAATGTTACAATTATGGAAAAATGTAAGTTCAGCAAAAAACAAGATGTGGAGAATTGAGAGATACTATGAAATATTTGACGACAAAATTAATGTTATTATGGACGAAGATGCTAGTTCTTCTATTAAAATTAATCATTTTATTAAAGTTGTTGTAATAAGGCAAACCTATTTATTGTTTATATCAAAAAATCAGTATATTTATATACCATTTAGCTTGTTTAAAAGTAATGAAGACAGAGAATGGTTTGAAAGTGAATTTGTTAAAAATATCAATGCTAAACAATAATGGAGACTTCTAAAAATTAACATCTTGATAATTAATTATTTATAATACTTTTTGATTAAAAAAAATTGACAAAAAA
>CAZDEU010000081.1:0-12096 GCA_964504265.1 uncultured Bacteroidales bacterium | reverse complement strand
CTCGGGTAAGGGGATATTAATTTTTTCGCATTCCATTATAGTATCTCTGTTTACTGATGCTGCAAAAGCTTTTTCTTTCATTCTTTTAACAATTGATTTTACTTTTACATCTGCTATGTTTTTACTAGGATAAACAAGTGTAGTAGCTGTAATAAGTCCGGTAATAGTTTCGCCGGCTGCAAGTGCATGATGAAATTCTTTAAAGCGTTGCTGCTTACTTGCCATTTCGTTGTGCATCATAACAGCATCAACAATTTGCTCGTCATATCCTTCTTGTTTTAATATTTTAGCACCTTCAAGCCCGTGTATTTCGGGATTTGCATTAGTAATTTCAACATCAATATCGTGCAAAAGTCCTGCAAGTCCCCATTGTGTTTCATCTTTGTTCAACCTCCTTGCCAAAGCTTTCATAACCGCATAAGAAGCTAGGCTATGTGCAATCATATTCTCTTTCTTAATATACTTTTTAAGTAATTTAAATGCTGTTTCAAAAGATGTGTCAATCATAATTATTATTTATTAAAATTAATATACTAATAAAAAATATATGTTAAGCATGTATATCTAATCCTTTAAGCATAAATAAAATATGGAACATGTTTTTGTTGATTTCAGACATATATTCATTAACAGCTTTAACACTACCAGGCAAAGCAAAAATTGCAGTTTCGCTTTTAGTAGCAGCAACCGAGCGACTGAGTAGTGCAGCAGGTAAATTTTCTCCATATTTTATTCTAATCATATCCATAACACCAGAGATTTCTTTATCTGCAAAATTTAGAATTACATCGGGAGTTATATCTCTTTGCCCTATTCCTGTGCCTCCTGTAGTAAAAATAAAATCAGTTTTGGAGTTTACAGCTTCGTTAAGCAAATTAATTAATTTTTCTTGATTGTCGGAAATAATTATATTTTCGATTGAATATTTTCGTTTTTTGTCTTCAAAAAATTTTTTTAAGTTTTCTGTAATTGCGGGACCGCTTAAATCTTCATAAATACCTTCGCTTGCTCTGTCGCTAAGAGTTATTACTTTTACCTTAAATGTTTTAGGTTTCCATGCTCCCTTTAATCCTGCTTTTAAAATTCCTTGTTGAACCACCCGTGTAAAAATTCCTTCTTTCGGCATAACACAATTACCTACTTCTCTGTAAATAGCACAACTACCACCATGACATTTTTTGCCTAACTGTGTAACTTCCAAAATTACATCGCCAATTTCAAAAATATCAAGCGGAGCAGTGTCAAGTAATGAAATTCCTTGAGTAGTAATATTTTCAGCAAATTCACCATAATTAAAATTACGGTTAGCTTGTTTACCAAATTTGTCAATACTTTCTTTAGCTAAAAGACTAATCTGGCGATGCCATTTACCTGCATGAGCATCTTCTGCAATTCCATATTCAAATACATTCCCAATTTCAATGGGGACTTTAACAGTACCTTTTTCTTTTGATATATTAACCGACACTATTTCAAATTCTTTCATTGTAATATTTTATATTTTAACTTTTTCGGTAAGGTAAACATTTTCAATAATCATATTTTTGTCAACAGCTTTGCACATATCGTATATAGTAAGTAAAGCAACCGACACGGCAGTTAGAGCTTCCATTTCTACTCCAGTTTGTCCTATACATTTAACTGTAGAACATACTTCAATTCCATTATCTTTTAAATCAGCTTTTACTGATATTTGAGTTAATTGAAGAGGATGGCACAAAGGAATAAGCGATGAAGTAGTTTTAGCCGCCTGAATACCTGCAATTTCGGCAACACTTATTACATCTCCTTTTTTTACTAAATTGTCTTTAATAAGTGTAATTGTATCGACATTTAATTTAATAAAACCTTTTGCTTTTGCTGTTCTTTGTTGAACAGCTTTGTAGCCTACATCAACCATTCTGGCTCTACCATCTTTATCAACATGAGAAAAATCAGCCATAATTTTATCCTCCTATGTTATTAAAAGCATTAATATTGTTAACCTCGCCACATTTTGGTTTCAGCTTAACGGCTAAGTTAAAAGCCTTCTCAAATCCCAGTTTGCGAATGTCAAATTCAATATCATTAAAAAGACATGGTTTTAATTTGCCATTAGCCGTTAGTCTTAATCTGTTACAAGCTGTACAATTCCCGCCATCGCCACCTTCAACGGTAGTAAATTCGCCTTTTTTTAAATCCATTTTGTGAATAAATCGGATATTTAAATTGTTTTTTATGCAAAAATCTGTTACTTCTTTAGCATCTTTTTCTTCAGATGAATTATTAACTACACAATTAATTTTTATCGGGAATAATTCTGCTTGTTTAGCAGCTTCAATACCTTCAAAAACTTTAGTAATATCGCCACCTCTTGTAATTAGAGAATATTTAATTGGGTTTAAAGTATCGAGGCTGATGTTAATTCTGTGTAAACCAGATTTCTTGAGTGGCGAGGCAAAGTCATTTAACAAAATACCGTTGGAAGTCAATGCAAGGTCATCAATACCTTTAATTTTTGAAAGCATTTCAACTAAATTTAAAATACCCTTTCTAACTAAAGGTTCTCCTCCTGTAAGCCTTATTTTATTAATTCCGTTTTTAACGGCAATTAAAACAAAATCTCTAATTTCTTCAAATTTAAGAATATCATCATGATTATATTGTTTAACGCCTACTTCAGGCATACAATAAGTGCATCTAAGGTTGCAACGGTCAGTAACCGATATTCGTAAATAATTAATATTTCTGTTAAAGGAGTCTAACATCTACAATATCTCCTTTTTTTAAGTTTTTTATACCTACAGGTATAAAAGCAAAGCCATCAGCATCAGTTAATGCGTTTATATGAGCTGAGCCGTGATATTCAATAGGAATAACAGATTCTCCATTAATAATATTTACTGGAATAGCTTCAAGTCTTTTAGCTTTTTTTCTGAAATAATCTTGATTAAGAGGCATTTTTAAAGTTAATTTTTTATAGACAGAACCTGTCATTTTCATAAGGAGAGGCTTAACTAATAATTCAAAAATAGAATAAGAAGATACGGGGTTGCCAGGCAATCCAAAAAAGAATTTATTGTTTTTTTTAGCAAAAACAGTAGGACGACCAGGTTTAATGGCTACGCTTTTATAAATTATATCAGCACCAATATTTTTCAACGCATCAGGTATAAAATCAAAATCGCCCATAGAAACACCACCTGACATAATTACTACATCAGCATTTTCAAAAGCATTTTCAATAAATTGTTTTGTATCTTTTTCTGTATCAGGGATAATGCCTTTATAAACACCAATAGCACCTGTGTTTTCAATTTGTGATAAGAGTTGATAGGCATTACTGTTTCTAATCATAGCTTTTCCTGGTAAAGTATCAGGTTCTGTTAATTCGTCACCTGTTGCAGCAATAAAAATTTTAATTTTTTTATATAATAAAGGATTAACACATCCAACAGAAGCAAGAACAGCTATGTGGTGTGCTTTAATTAATGTTCCTTTTTTTATAACGACATCACCTTTTTTTATGTCTTCACTTTTATAGCATATATTGTCAAATTTCTGCTCTTTAACGCATTTTATGTAAGACTTTTCATCAAATATTACGTCTTCGATAGGAATAACTCTATCAGCGCCATCAGGGAGCATTGCTCCTGTCATTATTTTGCTACATTGTTTTTTATTAATTATTTTTTGAGGAATTTTACCGGCTGGTATTACTTCAATTACTTCACAAAAATTATTAATATCTTCGTTAGAAATAGCAAAACCATCCATTGCTGATTTGTTGAATGGAGGCATATCAATATCAGATAAGACATCTTGAGCAATTACGCGATTCAAAGAATTTAAAAAATTATCTGTTTCACTTGCAAGAGTTACATCAACATCAAGAGTTAATTCTAAAGCATTTTCAAAACTAATCATAATTTACCTTTATAATATAATACAAAGGTAATTAAAAAAGATAAATTAATATTTAATCATGGATAAACTAAAGTACCTACTTTTTCGCCTTTAATAACTTTAAGCAAATTGCCTGGTATGTCCATATTAAAAACAATTACGGGCAGATTATTATCGCGGCAAAGAGTAAAAGCAGTTAAGTCCATAATATGTAATTGTTTGCTGTATGCTTCGTTAAAGCTAATAGATTCAAATTTAACGGCATCGGGATGTTTTTCGGGGTCGGCAGAATAAACACCATCAACTCTCGTACCTTTAAGTACAACTTCGGCTTGCATTTCCAAAGCTCTTAATGCAGCAGCAGAGTCAGTAGTAAAAAATGGATTACCAGTACCGCCGCTTATAATAACAACTTTTCCTTTTTCTAGTGCCTGATTAGCTCTTTTTCTAGTAAAAAGAGAACAAACAGGTTCAACTGCAATACCCGAAAACAGAGTAGCTTTAACCCCCTGACGTTCAAGTTCGGCTTGCAACCCCAACCCATTAATTACAGTAGCCAACATTCCCATGTAATCACCTTGTACTCTATCTATGCCATGTTCGCAACCTCGCATGCCTCTGTAAATATTTCCACCACCAATAACAACACCAACGCCTACTCCATATTCAACAACTTCTTTAATTCCAGATGCAAAAGCAGATAATTTTTTAGGGTCAATGCCGTGCTGTTGTTCACCCATTAAAGACTCGCCGCTTAATTTTAATAAAATCCTTTTAAAGTTCATAGTATGAAATTTATTTCAAACATATAAAAAAAAGAGAGAACTAAGTCTCTCTTTTTTAAATAATTATTTTATTATTCTAACATTAATCTTTTAAAGTCAGTAACTGTAAGCTCTTTGTCGGCTTCAGCAAGGTATTGTCTGATAGTTTTTTTGTTATCACGAACAAAATCCTGATTTAATAAAGTTGATTCTTTGTAAAATTTATTAAGTTTACCAAGAGCAATTTTTTCTAATAATTCTTCAGGTTTACCATCTAAGCGTGCTTGTTCTTTACCAATTTCAATTTCTTTTTCAATTATTGCTTTATCAACACCATCTTTATCAACAGCTACAGGGTTCATAGCTGCAATTTGCATACAAACTTCTTTAGCAATAGTTTTAACATCAGCTACATCATTTTTATTTAAACCAACAATAGTAGCTAATCTGTTGCCAGGATGGTTGTAAGCATAAACCATACTTGCTTCAATATGATAAAAACTTGTTAAACCAACTTTTTCGCCAGTTTTACCCATCAGGTTCATAACAATGTCATGAATACTTACGCCTTCAATTTGTAGATTGTTAAGTTCGTCGAGGTTAGCAGGATTATTTTCAACTGCAATGTCGATAATTTTATTAGCAGTATCGACAAACTCCTGAGATTTACCAACAAAATCAGTTTCGCAATTAAGCATAATAATGCTGGCTCTGGTATTGTCGTTATTAACTTTTGCTACAACATATCCTTCGTTATTGTCTCTATCGGCACGTTTATTAGCAATTTTCTGACCTTTTTTTCTTAAAATTTCTTTAGCTTCTTCAATGTTACCATTAGCTTCAACAAGTGCATTTTTGCAATCCATCATACCTGCACCTGTTTGCTGTCTAAGTTTATTAACATCTGCTGCTGTTATTGTTGCCATAATTAATTATTTTTTAATAATACAATATTATTTTCTGGAAATAGGTTTACGAGAAAAGCTACTGCCTTTTGAAATTTGTTTGCGTGGTCTTTTAGCGGAGCTTTCAGTTTTCATATCTTCGTCAGCTTTTTTAGCTGCAGCAATTTTCTTTTTAGTAGCAATAGTAGATTCATCTTCATCATCTAAATTATCAATATTTAATTTAGATTGTTTTTCTTCAAAATCATTTTCTTCTTCTTTTTCTTCGGATAATTGTTTGTCTTTGTCGTATTTACGTTCAGCTAGTCCTTCTTCAATAGCCGAAACAATAGTATCCATAATTAAAGCTATAGATTTTGAAGCGTCATCATTTCCTGGAATAGGGAAATCGACATCATTAGGATTTGAGTTAGTATCCACTACAGCAAAAGTAGGAATATCAAGTTTACGAGCTTCAGCAACTGCAATTTTTTCTTTAAGAATATCAATAACAAAAATTGCAGAAGGCAGTCTGGTTAAATCAGCAATACTACCAAGGTTTTTTTCGAGTTTAGATTTTTCGCGGGTTATCTGAAGGCGTTCTCTTTTCGATAAATTTGTGTAAGCAGGGTCTTTAATAAGTTTATCAAGAGCCGACATTTTGCGAACAGCTTTACGGATAGTAGCGAAATTAGTTAACATACCGCCAGGCCAACGTTCTGTAACATAAGGCATATTAACATTTTTAAGTTTTTCAGAAATAATTTCCTTAGCTTGTTTTTTAGTAGCAACAAAAAGGATTTTTTTACCTGATTTAGCTATTTGTTTGATAGCAGCAGAGGCTTCATCAAGTTTAGCAATAGTTTTATGTAAGTCGATAATATGTATTCCATTACGTTCCATAAAGATGTAAGGAGCCATATTGGGGTTCCACTTACGTTTTAAATGTCCGAAATGTGTTCCGGCATCTAATAATTGATCAAATGTTGGTTTTTGCATTTTATTTTTAGTTTATTTGTTTACATTCCTAAGTAATTCAATTGATAAGTAGCTCTGTTATTAGATGAGGTCTTAACAATTTGGATACTAAACAACCGGAAAAATTAACGTTTGCTAAATTGGAATCTTTTCCTAGCTTTCTTTTGACCGGGTTTTTTCCTTTCGACCATACGGGGGTCGCGCATTAATAATCCTTTAGCTTTAAGAGGAGGGCGATTTTCTGAATTAATTTCGCATAAGGCTCTTGCAATGCCTAACATTAATGCTTCAGCCTGACCTCTAACGCCACCACCATTAACATTTGCTGTAATATCAAGTTTATCCAGCATATCAATAGTTTCTAAAGGGAGGCGTACTCTGTGTTGTAGTTCAACAACAGGGAAGTAATCTGTGAAGTTTTTATTATTAACTTTAATAACACCATTACCTTTACTTACATAAACTCTTGCAACGGCGGTTTTTCTTCTTCCAAGTGCGTTTATAATTTCCATATATATTATTGTGCTTTATCGTTTAAAATTACTTCTTTAGGTTTTTGAGCTTCATGTGGGTGTTCAGAACCAGCATAAACAAAAAGGTTACGGAATAGTTCAGCACCTAATCTATTTTTAGGGAGCATGCCTTTAACAGCTTTTTCAACAACAGCTTCAGGTTTTTTTGCTAAAAGTTCTGCAGGAGTAGTAAAACGTTGACCACCAGGGTATCCTGTATGTCTAACATATTCCTTTTCAATTAATTTGTTGCCGCTAAGTTTTATTTTAGAAGCATTAACAATAATAACATTATCGCCACAGTCAACATGAGGAGTAAAACTTGGTTTGTTTTTACCTCTTAAAATCATTGCAACGCGGGTAGCAAGTCTGCCTAAAATCTGACCTTCTGCGTCAATTAATACCCACTCTTTATTAACAGTTTGTTTGTTAGCAGAAATGGTTTTATAACTTAAAGTGTTCATTTTCTTTATTATTACAAATAAAAATTCTTAATTTATTTTCAGGGGTGCAAAGTTATGAACTAAATATTTAACTAACAAATTTATTAACAATTAATTTGTTAAAAACTTTAAAAAATATTTTAAATTCCCGAATTATCAATGGTTTTAATAATTCAACATTTCGACAATTTAGTATTTTATTTATTATGTTGTTGGCGTAGTTTGCGAAAAAATGCTACTTTTAAAACTTATAAATATTAACTTTTAGTACACTCCAAAAAGTAACAAAACAAAAAACAGTAATAGATTCGTATATTAAACAAATGTATAATGAATGTAAAAGAGATTTGAGTTTTACGCTTAAAAAATAAAATAAAAACTACGATTAACGTTAGTTAAATACCTACAAATATATTGTTAATTGTGTTTAAAAGAAAAAGAATAACATTAATACAACAGATTTTAACATGTTTTTTATTTATCAAGAAGCTGCACAAGCTATACAATATCTTATGTTTATTATTTTAACTTTACAAACTTTTGACTCATTTTGAATAGTATTATGCTTATTTTTGTATAAAAAAATGTGATATGCTTCGAAAGCATATCACATTATGTTCAACATTAACAACCAATTATTTAAATCATTAATACAAATAAAACATGAAAAAATCTTTTAACTTTTAACATTGTAAAGATACATTAAGCAAGCAAATTAATTTGTTAATGTAAGTTAATATTTGTTAATATTTGTTAATATCAATATAAAAAAAATTATAACATTGAACAGGAGAATCATATTATTAATAATAATTTTAATGTCGGTGGCACTTGCAGGCATTATTAGTATTCAGATTTACTGGATACGAAATGCCATTGTGATGGAAGAAACTGCATTTAAAAAAAATGTAAATGAGGCATTTACAAATGTTATCTACAAAATTGAAAAATTAGAAGTAGCTTCAAAAATTCGTGAAAAAATGTATTCAAACAAACAAGGTTCTAAGCTATATTATGCAATTGATTCTATAAATAAAATATTTTTCAAGGAATTAGAAAAAGGGCGAAAAGACTCAGGCAATTATCCCGAAAATATAATAAACTTTACCAGCGAAAAAATTAAAGTTGAAGTTTTACAAGATAAATCGGGTGAAATAATTAGACGCTATGATACAAATATTATTAAAATTCAAACTAAGGGCGATGGAGATAATCAGCAAATAGTACTTAACGAAAATATTAATTTACCTCTTATTCAGGATTCAGCTTTTTATGAAGATATTGACAGTGTTGAAAATGAGTTGAATAAATACCTAAAAAAAACATTTCTGATAAGTGATGTTTTAGAAGATATATTTAACCTTAAACATTATAAAGCTATTGAAACCAGACTAAATTTTTTAATGATTGATTCATTAATAAAATCGGAATTAGCTAAAAAAGCAATTTATACTCCTTACGAATATGGAGTATATAGCCCTTTAAGAAATTTAATGATAATAGAAACCAAAAGTGAATTCAGAAAAGAATTATTAGAAAGTGGTTTTGTATTCAATTTATTTCCCCGCGATTTATTTATAGCACCTGAATATTTACTTATTTATTTTCCTGAGCTAAACAAATATCTTTTATCGCAATTGTGGGAGATGCTTTTTATTTCAACTTTATTACTTTTGATTATAATTTTTTCATTTTCATATACCATCATTACTATATTCAGGCAAAAGAAACTTTCGAAAATGAAAAACGATTTCATAAATAATATGACTCACGAAATAAGAACTCCTATTACTTCAATAGCAATGGCTTGTGAAACTTTAAAAGATAAAAATATTCCTAAAGATGATTCTTTTTTTAATGATTATATTAATATTATTGATGATGAAAATAAAAGATTAGGCAATATGGCTGAACGAATACTACAAACCGCAATTTTAGAACATGGTGGATTGAAATTAAAAAGAGAAAATATAGATTTACACCATATTATTCCTAAAATAGTCGACAGAATTCGTTTGCAAATAGAAAAACGTAATGGAAAAATTAATGTTGACTTAAAAGCTAAACAACATACAATTAATTCCGATAGGGTACATCTAACTAATGTTATTTATAATCTTTTAGATAATGCCAATAAATATACTACAGGGAAAAATCCTGAAATAACTATTTCTACTTCAAATAATGAAACTGGAATATTTTTATGTATAGCTGATAACGGTATTGGTATTAACAAAGCAAATCAAAAGAAAATTTTTGATACACTTTTCAGAGTTCATACTGGCGACTTGCACAATGTTAAAGGCTTTGGGTTAGGACTTAGTTATGTTAAAACTATAATTGAAAAACATGGAGGTAATATAAAAGTTGAAAGCGAATTAAATAAAGGTTCAAAATTTATTATATATTTACCTTTTTAATATAAAAACAAAATGATAAAAGCATTAATAGCCGAAGATGATAATAATCTTGGCAATATTATTAAAAGATATCTTGAAGCAAAAGAATTTGATGTTACACTTGCAACCGATGGCAAAGCTGCTTTCGAGCTGTTCAATTCTTCAGAATTTGATATATGTATATTCGATATTATGATGCCAGAAAAAGATGGCTTTACACTTGCTAAGGAAATTCGAGAAAAAAATGAAAATATACCCATTTTATTTATTACTGCTCGCTCGCAAAGCGAAGATATTATTAAAGGTTTTGAAACAGGTTGTGATGATTATATTATAAAACCTTTTTCTCTCGAAGAGATGTTAGTTAGGATTAAAGCTATTTTAAGAAGAAGTAATGATAATGACAAAAATAACGAATCGGATAATTATATAATTAAGATAGGCGATTATATTTTTGATTATAACATACAAACTCTTACATATAACGATGAAACTTTAAAACTTACATCAAAAGAATCGGATTTGTTAAAATTGTTGTGCGAAAACAAAAACAAAGTTTTAACACGTAGCATTGCGTTGAATAAGATATGGAATGACGACAGCTATTTTAATGCACGTAGTATGGATGTATATATAACAAAATTACGGAAGTATCTTATAAAAGACACTTCCGTAAAATTACTTAATATTCATAGTAAGGGCTTTAAACTTACATACCCTTAATTTATTTTATAATCTTCATTTCGTCGAGCAGATAGCCTGCACCTGCAAACTTATCAATTATAAAAAGAACATATTTAATATCAACATTAATTGTACGTTGCAGTTCAGGTTCAAAAGCAATATCGCCGCTCATAGCTTCCCAATTGCCGTCAAAAGCTAGTCCTATTAACTGCCCATCTCCATTAATGACAGGACTACCTGAATTGCCGCCTGTAATGTCATTATCAGTTAAAAAACAAACTCTTAAATCACCATTATCAGCATATTGACCAAAGTCTTTTTTCTCATATAATTCTTTAAGTTTTTGATGAACAATAAACTCATCACTTTCAGGGTCTTCTTTTTCCATTACACCTTTTATAGTTGTATAATAATCATAATGTACAGCATCGGCAGCAGTATAATCAAGTACTTTTCCATAAGTTAAGCGTAAAGTAAAATTAGCATCGGGATAAAACTTTTTATCTTTTTGCATTTCTTGTAAGCCAGCAACAAAAAGCCTTTTACCTTTTTGTAGGCGATCATTAATGTCTTCAGATAAATTAATATATTTAAAATAATTATCAAAAAATGATGACATAGTTTTATAAGCAAGGTCTTTACCAATAGCCTTATAAGTAGGTTTTTTCAAAAAGGCATCCATGCGAGCCTTATCAGTAAATATTGATTTTTTAAATACATTATTAGCGAATTTATCTATATTTCCTTTGTATTTTTTATCAATAAAAACATAAATATCGGGTTGCATTTCTTTAGAAATGTCGGCTTTAAAAATTTTAAGCATAGCTGCAAATAATTTTTGCTCAGTAGGTGCATTATAATCTTTAAAGAACTTTTCAGAAATATTTGAATAATATTTCGATAGCTGCATCAATCTGTCATTATCAAATGATTTATCTTTTAACCCATCGTGTAAATACTTAAATTTCCATGCTGTCTGAATAACATCAGAACCAAGGTAAATAGCTTCAAAAAAGTAGTTTGAAACTTTTTCGTAATTTTTATTATTTTCATACCCATATTTAATGTCGTTAAGAGCTTCTCCGTATTTAGCTTTTCTTTGAGAGTCGCCACTATTAACCCATTTAGTAAATTCATCTTCTAGATCTTTCTTTTTTTGATAAACATTAAGTCTTTTGAGTCCTCTTCTTTGACCAATAAAATTTTTCCAGTAATTACTTGTCTGTGCTTTTTTTGAAGCATACTGAATTCTCACAACATCGCTTTCTGCCATATCATTATTTAGAATATCTAAAATCTGTGTTCTGATTTTAATATTATTAGGCAGAGTTTGCTCAACTTCCTGCTGAATTCCATAAGATGTTAAATATCTGTCAGTTGAACCAGGGAAACCAAGTATCATAGCAAAATCATTTTTTTTAACTCCTTTTAAAGAAATAGGTAAAAAATATTTTGACTGCATTGGAATATTTGATTTAGAATATTCAGCAGGCTTGCCATCTTTGTCGGTATAAACTCTGAATAATGAAAAATCGCCAGTATGACGG
>CAZDEU010000080.1:5917-12302 GCA_964504265.1 uncultured Bacteroidales bacterium | reverse complement strand
AATAATATTACAAAATTTATCTATAAAAACATTTTACAATTATTCATTATAATATTTACCTTGAAAAGTATTTTTATTTTCGAGGCTTTGTTCGAAACGCCTAAGCACTTCATCGCTTCTTATTAATCCCCAGCCTTTATTAGCAAGATAGCGTGGAGGGGCTTCACCTGAAATTCGTTCTATTGCAATAGAAGGCTTAAGATTTTCTACAAAATTAGTAACAATTTCGATATATTCGTCAAGAGAATATAATTTAACGAAAGAAGCGTCTTTTTGAAATTGTTCTTCCATCTTAGTTCCTATGAATATTTGCAACTGATGTAATTTTATAGAATTTAATGGCAGTTTTGAAATAATTTTAGCCATGTTTATTATACGTTCTTTATTATCGCCTGGTAAACCTAAAATAAGATGTGCACCTGTTTTTATGCCTGCTTTAGAGGTTTTAATAATAGCATCAACAGAAGTTTTATAATTGTGACAACGGTTTATTCGTTGCAAAGTATCGTCGTAGCAACTTTCAACACCATATTCAACAAAAACATATTTTTTTTTATTTATATCCTTAAGCAGTTGAAGTTTTTCATCATCAATACAGTCGGGACGTGTACCAATAACAATACCAACAACACCAGGATAATTAAGAGCTTCGTTATATACTTTTTCTAAATAATTAACATCAGCATAAGTATTTGAAAAAGATTGAAAATAAGCCAGATAAGAATCAGCTCTTCTGTATCTCCACTTATGAAATTTAACACCTTCTTCAAGTTGTTGAGTTATACTTTTAAAATTTCTGCAATAAGAGGGATTAAACGCATCATTAAGGCAAAAAGTACAACCATTAAAACCTTTACTTCCATCGCGGTTTGGGCAAGTAAAACCAGCATCAACTGCAAGTTTTTGAACCCTTTTACCAAATACTATTTTTAAATCGCTTAAATAAGAATGAAAGCGTCTGTTGTCGTTCCATTGATATATTTCAATCCCCATTTAATTCAATAAATTGATTACAAAAAAAAGTTTCTTGCTGATTATTATTTGAGCAGACAACAATAATACGTTTAGGAAATAATGATTTCATTGAATTAGTATACCATTCTATTCCTTTTTCGTCTAAGTTTATTAATGGTTCATCAAGTAGCAGCAAAGGAGTATCTGAATAAATAGCAATAGCAAGTTTTAGTCGTTGCCTGGTGCCAGATGAGCAGTATTTAACCTTTGTGTTCAAATATTTACTTAAAAAAGTATTTCCTATAATATTTTTTATAGAAAAATTATTAATAATATTTTTGAACTTAAAATGAAAATTTAACATTTCATTAACTGAAAAATCTTCAATTAAACCAGAATAAGGAGCAGCAATAGAAACATACTTATATATATCGTTTACGTTAATCTTTTTTTCATCAATAAAGTAAAAAATTTCGCCTTCGGTAAGCGAAAGATAACCAGAAATAATTTTTAGCAAAGTGGATTTGCCTGAACCATTAGGTCCTTTTACAGCCAAGAAATCACCATTTTTAAGATGGCGATTAATATTTGAAAAAATATGATAGTCATTATAATTTTTCCCGATATTTTCAAGAATAATTTCCATAAACCGGGTTAATTCAATTACAAACAGTAGCAATTATATATTTACCGATCATATCCATTAGGATAATAACCTTTCATAATACCCCTTGACGACTTATTTATAAATGATAAAACTTCGTCGCGTTCGGGAGTAGGCGAAATTTCGTTTTCAATAATATGAATAGCATGCGAAACGTTGTAGCCTCTAACATAAAGGATTCTGTATATATCCTGAATTTCTTTAATTTTTTCAGAAGAGAAACCTCTTCTTCTAAGTCCTATTGAGTTAACACCAACATAAGAAAGAGGTTCACGAGCACCTTTAGTATAAGGAGGAACATCTTTACGAGCAAGAGAACCTCCTGATATCATAGAATAAGCGCCAATTCTGACAAACTGATGTATAGCCGATAACCCGCCAATAATAGCACAATCGTCAATTACAACATGCCCGCCAAGCGTAGCACCATTTGACAAAATGCAATTATTGCCAACAATACAATCATGGGCTATATGAGTATAAGCCATTAATAGAGTATCATTACCAATTACAGTTTCTAAATTTGCTTTTGTTCCTTTATGTATAGTAACAAATTCGCGAATAGTAACATTGTCTCCAATTCTAACTATAGTTTCTTCGCCTGCATATTTAAGGTCCTGAGGAATTGCAGAAATAACAGCACCAGGAAAAATCTTACAATTTTTCCCAATTCGGGCTCCTTCCATTATAGTTACATTAGAGCCTATCCAAGTACCATCACCAACTTCAACATTTTTGTGAATACACACAAAAGGGTCTATTATAACGTTATCAGCTATTTTAGCTTGTTGATGAACGAATGAAAAAGGTTGATTCATATTTTATTATTATTTATTATCAAAAGTATCATAAGAAACTTGCAAGTTTAATCATCTACTTGGATATTTTAATAAACATGCTTGTTAAATTTTTATTTTTTAGCAATTTGTGCCATTAATACGGCTTCCATAACAATTTTATCACCAACATAAGCAACACCTTCCATGTGGCATATACCCCGTCTTATTGGCGAAACAAGTTTAAGAGTGAAAATTATAGTATCACCCGGAATAACTTTATTTCGGAATTTAACGTTTTCGATTTTCAGAAAATATGTTGAATAATTATTGGGGTCAGGAACAGTACTAAGAACGAGAATACCACCTGTTTGAGCCATAGCTTCAATGAGTAAAACACCTGGCATAACAGGTTCTTCGGGAAAATGACCTGTAAAAAAGCTTTCGTTAATAGTAACATTTTTAAGACCAACTACATGCTGGTCTGAAATTTCCAGAATTTTATCAATTAACAAGAATGGCGGTCGATGTGGCAGCATTCTTTTAATATCATTTATATCGTAAACAGGTTTAGCAAAAATATCGTACTCAGGTTTTTGATTACGAATTTTAGATTTTTTAATAGCTTCTTTAATCATTTTTGCAAACTGAACATTAGAATGGTGTCCTGGTCTTTCGGCAATAATATGACCTTTAATGGGCATTCCAACTAAAGCGAGGTCGCCAACTACATCAAGCAGTTTATGACGTGCAGGCTCGTTAGGAAAATTTAATTTCAGATTATTAAGTATACCTTCATTAAGAACAGCCACACTAGGTTTATTAAAAACTTTTGCAAGGCGGTCAAGTTCTTTTTGTGATATCTCGCTATCAACAAATACTATTGCATTATTAAGATCGCCACCTTTAATTAAATTATTTTGAAGTAAATATTCTAATTCTTTTAAAAAAACAAATGTTCTACTTGGGGCTATTTCTTTGTCAAAGCCTTTTATTTCCTGTAAGGATGCGTGCTGAGCACCAAGTACTTTGTTGTCGTAATCAATCATAACCGACAACTTAAATTTATCATCAGGAACAGCGATAATTTCAACTTTCTTGTTTTCGTCGCGGTAAATAAGATTATCAGCAATTTCAAAATATCGTTTAGGTTCTTTTTGAATTTCAATACCACTTTGGTTGAGAGCTTCAGTAAAGCATTTAGAGCTACCATCCATTATAGGCGGTTCAGAATTATCCATCTCAATAAGTACATTGTCAATACCCATGCCGTATAGTGAAGCCAAGGCATGTTCGGCGGTTCTTATTATTACATCACCTTTTTTAAGACTAGTGCCTCTTGAAGTATCGAAAACATAGTCAACGTCAGCTTCAACAATAGGTTGATACTCTAAATCAATACGTTTAAATTTATAACCATGATTTGGAGGTGCAGGAATAAAAGTTAAATTAACATTTTGCCCAGTATGCAATCCAACACCGGAAATGCTTACAGGCGATTTAATTGTTGTTTGATGCTCTTTCATAATTAATATGCAAAATTAACAAAATGATTTGTATGAACAAATTTCTGTACAATTATCACAATAAAATGATAAAATCAGCTATTTAATTTCTTTTCAATATTAGTAATACGGGCAACAATTTTATCAAAATTTTTAAAATAAACGTAAGCTCTTTTAAACTTATCTAATTCAAAAGCAGGAGCGCCCATTAGAATTACACCGTCATCATTAATGTTTGACGAGATGCCAGCTTTGGCTGCTATCTTTACATTGTCAGCGATAGTGAGATGCCCAACAATGCCAACCTGACCACCAATCATACAATTTTTTCCAATTTTTGTAGAACCTGAAACGCCTGTTTGGGCTGCTATTACTGTATTTTCGCCTATTTCAACATTGTGAGCTATTTGAATTAAATTATCTAATTTAACTCCTTTTCTGATAATTGTAGACCCTAAAGTAGCTCTATCGATAGTAGTATTAGCACCAATTTCAACAAAATCTTCAATAACAACATTCCCAATTTGAGCCACTTTTTCGTAAATATGGTTTTTTTGCGGAGCAAAACCAAAACCATCACTACCAAGCACAACTCCTGAATGTAAAGTACAGTATTTACCAATAATTGTATCTGAATAAATACTGGTTCCAGCAAAAATAATTGTTTTTTCGCCTATTTTAACGTTTTCGCCTATTGTTACATTAGGATAAATTTTTACTCCATCAGCAATTACAGCTCCAGCACCAACAGAAACAAAATCACCAATATATACATCATTCCCTAATACAACTGTTTTGTCAATATTAGATTTTTCAGAAATACCTGAACGATGCAATTTAATTGTATTGTAATACTGGAGCAATTTAGCAAAAGCGCTATAAGCATCGTCAACTCTTATAAGTGTGGCGTTTACTGGCTCTTCTGCAACAAACGACTTATTAATTATAACAATAGATGCTTTTGTTGAATAAATATAATTAGTATATATTGGATTAGCAAGAAAAGTAAGTTTGCCCTGACTGCCTTCTTCAATTTTGGCTAGTCCGCTAACCATTACATTTTCATCACCTTCAACAACTCCGCCGAGTAGTTCAGCAATTTTCTTTGCCGATAATTCCATGTTCATTTTTTTAAAAATAAAAAGTGGTGCAATTTATAAATAATTACTCGTTTAGTCAATTTTTTGATAAATTTAAGGTTTACAATTTTTTGGATAACAAATAAAAAATCTTGATATTTTGCCCGATAAAAAAGAAAGGTGTAACTGTTCCGATGCTTTCATAATATCAGTTACTGTTCCGTCGCGATATAATATCCTAATATTTTCGTGTTCAGGATTATATGCATAATTTGAAATATTTTCACCAAAAACAAAAAAAGCAGTATCCTCAAATTTTAAATTATAAATTTCAGATACATTGTTTTTTATATTATCAATATAATTATTATCAAAAGGTTTTTCTGAAAGCTCAACTGCAGGAAGTTGTCGATTAATTAAATTCTGGCTTAAAAGTGACAAAATATAATCATTATGTTTAGTCCATACTTTTATTGAAGCAAGCAAGTCCGCATCATCAAGCAAAGAAAAATCGTTCAGCAAATTATCATCATTAATAAAATCATTAATACCATAATTTTTATTCAAAAACTTTTTAAGTGCAGGTGTTGCAAAAAGTTCCTCTCCTTTTTGAGCCAGTAAAGTAGCTCTTCTTAAAATACTAACCAGTAAATATTCAGCCGCCAGCACTGTTTTATGGAGATAAACCTGCCAGTACATAAGACGACGAGCAACAATAAACTTTTCGATACTGTAAATACCTTTAGCTTCAACAACAAGATTACCCTCGGCTATATTAAGCATTTTAATAATTCTTTCGGTACCTGTAACACCTTCAGAAACGCCAGTGTAATAGCTATCGCGTTTTAAATAATCTAATCTGTCGACATCTAACTGGCTACTAACTAATTGATGAAGGAATTTTACAGGATAAGTATCTCTGAAAATACTTATAGCTAATTCAAGTTTACCCGAAAAAAAATCATTTAGCCTGCTTAAAAATAAATCAGATAAAACTTCATGACTCATACCGCAAACAATACTGTTTTCGAGTGTGTGTGAAAATGGGCCATGCCCAATGTCGTGCAAAAGAATAGCAAGAATAGCACCTTGCTCTTCTTCTTTACTAATTGAATGCCCTTTAACTCTTAAAGTTTCAATAGCTTCAATCATAAGATGCATAGCACCAATAGCATGATGAAAGCGGGTGTGCATAGCACCAGGATAAACTAAATGTGTTAATCCTAATTGCTGAATACGTCTTAACCTTTGAAAATATGGATGTTCAATAACATCAAAAACAAAATCGTTTGGTATGTTTATAAAACCGTAAATAGGGTCGTTAATAATTTTTCGTTTATTAAAATACGAAATTTCCTTCATTTTAGATTAGTTAATTCGTAACTTTGTATTATTTTAAAATTTGCA
>CAZDEU010000080.1:0-5817 GCA_964504265.1 uncultured Bacteroidales bacterium | reverse complement strand
TATGAACAAAGTAAAGATTCTTTGGGTTGATGACGAAATTGACTTATTAAAACCTCATATTCTTTTTTTAACCGAAAAAGGATACGCATTAACCACTGTTAATAATGGCAGCGAAGCAATAGATTTGATTGATGAGAATGATTTTGATATAATATTTCTTGACGAGAATATGCCAGGATTATCAGGTATAGAAACATTATCAATTATTAAAACTAAATACCCTTCTATACCTGTTGTAATGATTACCAAAAGCGAAGAAGAAGCAATTATGGAAGAAGCAATAGGCTCAAAAATTGCCGATTACCTTATTAAACCAGTTAATCCTAATCAAATTTTGCTTTGTCTGAAAAAAAATCTTGATTTAAAACGTTTATTATCTGAAAAAACTACAAGTTCATATCAGCAGGATTTCAGAAATATTGGTATAGATTTAACTAATAATTTAAACGTCAAAGAATGGATAGAAGTTTACAAACGTATTGTTCGTTGGGAGCTTGAATTAGAACAATCGGGTGATATGGGAATGAACGAGGTTCTTCATTTTCAGAAAAAAGAAGCAAACACAGCTTTTTATATGTTTATAGAAAAAAATTATGCCAAATGGCTTTCAGCCAAAACAGAAGAAAAACCTGTAATGTCGCACACTGTTCTTCGTGAAGAGTTATTCCCTATACTTAACGATAGCAATAACGTTTATTTGATTGTTCTTGACAATATGCGATATGACCAGTGGAAAATTTTGCAGCCAACTATTGAAGAACTATTTAAGACCGAGAAAGAAGAAATTTATTATGCAATTTTGCCTACTACTACACAATATGCTCGAAATGCTTTATTTGCAGGTCTTTTGCCAACCGAAATTGAAAAAAAGTACCCCAAATTATGGATTGACGAAGATGAAGAAGGGGCTAAGAATTCTTACGAAAAAGAATTGCTTGCTGAATATCTTAAAAGATATGGAAACGACATGAAATTTTCGTACAACAAAATACTTAATTTAACAGCCGGTCGCAAACTCGTTGAATCTATGTCTAATCTTAATGACACAAAATTAAATGTTATTGTGTATAATTTTGTTGATATGCTTTCGCATGCACGAACTGATATGCAGGTAATACGTGAGCTTGTTGAAGATGAATCTGCTTATCGCTCGCTTACCTTATCGTGGTTTAAACATTCACCTTTGTACGACATGATGAAGTATATTGCCGACAAAAAGGGAACTATACTATTTACAACAGACCATGGTTCAATAAGAGTTAGTGACCCTGTTAAAGTTATTGGCGATAAAAATACTAACGCAAACCTCAGGTATAAATTTGGAAAAAATTTGCAATATAATCGAAAAGAGGTTTACGAAATAAGGAATCCTGCCGATATTTATCTGCCACGTATTAATGTTAGTACTGCTTATATTTTTTGCCGTAATACCGATTTTTTTGCATATCCTAATAACTACAATTATTATGTAAAATATTACCGCGATACTTTTCAACATGGCGGAATTTCGCTTGAAGAAATGCTTATCCCTGTTATTACTCTTAAAGCACGTTAAACTATGTCTACAAAATCTTTTTTGTGTAAGAATATTGATGAACTTGAAAAAATTGCTTCAGAAATCTTGCAGTTTTCTAATCAAAAAAGGTTTTTTGCTATTATTGGTAATATGGGTACAGGAAAAACTACTTTTATCAAAAACGTTTGCAAACTGCTCGGCGTAGAGGATGTTGTAAGTAGCCCAACTTTTTCTTTAATTAATGAATACATTAATAATAAAGGCGAAAAGATTTATCATTTCGATTTTTACAGAATAAAAAATATAGACGAAGTGTATGATATTGGATATGAAAATTATTTTTTTTCAGATAATTATTGTTTGGTTGAATGGGCTGAAAAAATTAAAGATGTTCTGCCAAATGATATGTTTGTGATAAATATTAAAGAAAATTATGACGGTAGCAGAACGTTTGAATGTTCATTTTCTAATAATAATATTTTAATTTAATATATGGAAACCGAAAAAAATAAAATAAAAAACTTTTACTCTAAATTAATGCCACAGGAAGAAATGGCTGAAATAAAACACAACAGTAAAACTTTTACAATAGGTATTCCACGCGAAACTAATTTTCAGGAAAACAGGATAGCACTTGTGCCTGATGCAGTGGGAATGCTATGTCAAAACGGGCATAATGTTTTTGTTGAAAATGATGCAGGAAAAGAAGCTAGGTTCTCAAATAATGAGTTCAGCGATGCAGGTGCTGTTATAAAATACTCAGCAGAAGAAGTTTACAAATCAGATATAGTTATTAAAGTAGCCCCACCTTCGCTCAATGAAATTGAAATGATGCAACCTCGTCTAACACTTTTTTCTGTACTGAATATGACAACTCAAGATGCAGAGTATTTCAGGCAACTGAGTCGAAAAAAAATTACTGCAATAGCTTACGAAATAATGAAAGACCGTTCGGGCATTTTCCCAGTAAAAAGAGCTATGAGCGAAATTGCTGGTAATACTTCTATTTTAATTGCAGCCGAATATCTTAGTCATACTGACTATGGTAAAGGATATATGCTTGGTGGCTTTAGCGGTATTACTCCTTCCGAAATTGTAATTATTGGTGCTGGCACCGTAGCTGAATTTGCCGCAAGAGCAGCAATGGGGCTCGGTGCCTTAGTTAAAATTTTTGATAATAATCTTTATAAATTAAGAGCTATACAAGAAAAACTAAACGCAAGAGTTTTTACTTCTATTATTCAGCCAAGAGTACTTCTAAAATCTTTAAAAACTGCTGATGTTTTGATAGGTGCTTTACATTCAAATGAAGGCAGAACACAATGCATTGTAACTGAAGATATGGTTTCTCAAATGAAAAAAGGTTCTGTTATTATTGATGTTTGCATTGACCAAGGTGGTTGTATTGAAACATCGCAAATAACAAATCATGCAAATCCAGTTTTTCAGAAATACGGTATTACTCATTATTGTGTACCTAATATTGCTTCAAGAGTTCCATGTACTGCTTCTTATGCACTAAGTAATTTTTTGGCTACAATTTTAATGAAAATAGCCGACGAAGGTGGTATAAATGGAGCTTTAAATAATGATCATTGGCTTAGATATGGCGTTTATTTATATAATGGAATACTTACAAATAAAGCAGTAAGTAAACTTTTTAAACTCCCTTATCAAGATGTTAATCTTTTAATTGATGCTTTTGGTCAATAAATAATAATAATTTATTTTAATTTTATGAATACAATATTTCCTGATTCAACTCAATTTTTTACAGGTAAAAAAGCAATTATTTTGTTAAAAGAATTTATTGCTAAAGAAATTAAGCCTGACAAAATTTTCATAATCACCGACGATAATGCTAATAAATTTTGTTTAAAACCTTTTAAAAAAGTTTTAAAAAATTTTTATGAAATTAATGTTTTAACTATAGCTGAAGGTGAACAAAATAAAACACTTGCCAACTGCGAAAATATTTGGTGGAGCCTTGCCCAAAAAGGCGCTACCCGTAAGTCGCTGATTATTAATATAGGCGGAGGGATGATTAGCGACATTGGTGGTTTTGTTGCTTCAACATTTAAAAGAGGGCTTAGATACATCAACATACCAACTACTTTACTAGCACAAGTTGACGCTGCAATTGGCGGAAAAACTGCAATTGACTTTAATGGCGTTAAAAATCTACTCGGAGTGTTCTCTTTTCCTGAAGCTATTTTAATTCATCCTCCTTTTATTGAAACTCTTAACGAAAAACAAAAAAAATCGGGCTTTGCCGAAATGGTAAAAGCTGGTTTGGCTTGCGACAAATCGTTCTGGAAACAATTGTCTGATTTGAGTTTTAATGAAATCACCGACTGGCAAATTTTGATTAACAGAGCAGTTGAAATTAAACTTCAAGTAATCAATGCCGACCCCTTTGAATCGGGGTTCAGAAAGGTTTTGAACTTTGGGCATACTTTTGGACATGCTTTTGAAGCCTTTTCTTTAGAATACGACGACAATCCTTTGTTACACGGCGAAGCTGTTGCAATGGGTATGATATGTGAAACTTTATTATCAAATAAAATTTCTGATTTAAATGATGATGAAACTTTTAATATTATTGAATTTTTGTTGAATAATTTTATGTTTTATCCAATCTCGGAAGAAGCTTATCCGCAGATTTTAAAATATATTTTTCATGATAAAAAAAATGAAGCAGGTGAATTTAAATTTACTTTATTAAACTCAGCAGGCAGAGCTGTTACAGGACAAAATGCCAATAACGAAACTGTTGTTGAATGTTTGAGGGAATATTCAAAGCTAATGCCAAAATAGAATTTCAATATTTTTTAATCAATTGTTTTTTATTATTTTTGTAATATAATAAACAAATATCAATGCGAAAAATAATGCGCTTTCTTGTTAGGAAAGTCCCAAGAAAATATCTTATCCGTTTTAGTGGCTTGTTTAGCAGCATAATATCATTGTTTTATTATGGTAATAAATATCAATGCCCTATATGTGAAAGCAGATTAAGAAAATTTTTGCCTTACGGCAATAAAGGTAACGACAATCGATTATGCCCTAAATGCCTTTCACTTGAACGCCATAGGCTTATCTGGCTTTTTTTAAAAAATAAAACAGATTTTTTTACAAATAAATTAAAAGTTCTTCACATAGCACCTGAACAATCGTTTTACTATAAGTTTAAAAAATTAAAAAATATTGAATATACTACAGCCGATTTAGAATCACCTTTAGCAAAAGTGAAAATGGACATCAGAAAAATGCCTTTTGAGAATAATAGCTTTGACTTCGTTTTATGTAATCATGTATTAGAACATATTGATAATGAAGAACTTGCATTGTCGGAAATATACAGGGTAATGAAACCAGGAGCTTGTGCTATATTGCAAGTTCCTATTGATTTATCAAGGGAAACTACTTTTGAGGATGATAGTATTACAGACCCTGCTGAAAGAGAGAAAATTTTTGGACAATACGACCATTTAAGAGTTCATGGTAGAGATTACCCCGACAGAATTGCTAAATGTGGCTTAAAAGTAAATGTTGATAATTATGTTCAAACTTTAGACCCCGATATTGTTGAACGTTACAGACTACCTGCAACTGAAATGATTTACTTCGCTTGCAAATAAATTTATGTTTTAAAAAATTCCTTCAATAAGTATATATTGAAAAAGAGAATATATAATTTTATTTAATCTAAAATATATGTTTAAGAAATACATATTTAATACAAATATTACATAATCAACAATTTAATAAAAGCAGCAAATGAAAAAAAAATCTATATTAAAAATCATTATATATATTATATTGATATTAATTGTTATAATATCAATAATTTTAATCAAGCCTGGGCAAAAACCAAAAAAGAATGTTAAAATGCCTTTCATTACAACTAATCAAAATGTAAAGCCAAAACCAACTTTCAGGAAAGATGGTGAATTAAGTTTTTTGTCATCATCCGATGAAAATATTATTAAAAAAATTGACATCGAAATAGCAAACGATTATGTTACTCGTATGCAAGGCTTGATGTACCGCGACAGTATGGAAACAAATCAAGGCATGCTGTTTATTTTTGATACTGAAGAACCTCAGTCGTTTTGGATGAAAAACACATATATACCTTTAGATATAATTTTTGTAAACAGTTCAAGGCGTATAGTAAAAATACAACATAATACAACAACACTATCAGAAGCATCAATTCCTTCTATAAAACCTGCTTTATATGTTGTAGAAGTAAATGCAGGATTTTGCAAAAAATATGATATAAAAGAAGGTGATAT
>CAZDEU010000079.1:6646-12307 GCA_964504265.1 uncultured Bacteroidales bacterium | reverse complement strand
AATCCAAAGCGAGTTTTAGATTTCTGATAAAGCTGAAAACTTTTGTATTTTTGAGCATCATAAAAACCATCAAGTTCTTCAGGCAATTTTTCTGACCATTTTCTTTTATTTAATATATCGAGAATTCTAGATATAACGTAATTAAGACAAATAAAACCAACAATAATCCAAAAATAAGTCTGAGCCATAATCAAATAATTTTTAAATGTAACCTTTAATATAATAAACAAAATAACCAGTAACCTCGTGTAACAAAATCTGCCATTTTGCAATAGCATAAGTATCTGGCCACAAAAGATACATTATATCCCAACGGCGACTACCTGTTATTTTATTAGTTGCAAATATATCAAATTTAATATTTTGTTTTTCAAAACAAGCTTTAGCTCGTCTAATATGAATTGATGAAGTAATAAGCAAGAATTCGCCATTTTTAAAATGCTTGTCAATAATTTCAGAAGTATAAACAGCATTCTGAAAAGTGTTGTCAGAAAGTGAATCAATATAAATATCAGATGCAGGCAAATTCAATGAATTAACTAAATATTCTTTTAATAAAGCCGACTCAAGCATATCTCTGTAAATTAAACTTCCAGAACCGCTACTAATAATAATTTTATCAATAATACCATTATTATATAAATCAACTGTTTGCAATATACGGTCAACATTATTACGAAAAGCAATTTTCCCAGTTTTGACATCTTTAGTAATCATACCACCACCGAGAACAATACCTGCATCATATTTATATTTGCTTAACTGAGAATAATCAATAACAGGCACTTCCCACATACGAATGAATTCATCAACGATAAATGAATTAGAAAAGAATAACAGCATTATCAAAGCAGAAAGTTGTAATTTTTTTTTCCACTTTTTAGATTTTATAATAAAAGCAATAGCCAAAGTAACGACAACCCATAAAACAGGTGAAATAGCATAAGACAAAATTTTTGAAATAGCAAAAAACATAAGTTCAATAAAATTTATGCAAAAATAGTAAAAGAATTTAGTAAAAAAGCATTTCAGTAAATAGCATAAAAAAGCATCCCGTGGGGAACGGGATGCTAACTATGAGAACCAAGAAAGGTTCAGCAACATAAAACAATAGAGATAGAACTTTAAAAACATAATTCGAGCTGACAACTCGCTAAATACTCAATTAAATTTATTAGACGTATTTATGATAAAAAGGTTGCATTTTATATTAAAATAAATTAAAAAGATTATTAATATTTAAATATTAAGCGTCAAATTAAGCCTATTTGTTCGACTTTTTAAAGAATTGCTTGAAAATACTCTTTTCGTTAAGAAGTCAGGTAATATCATATTTATAAAAAAATTAACATAATTTAAATACAATATTTTAGAATTTAGTAATTTTACAATTTAAAACATTAGAAAACAATGAAAAATTTGATAAACATTAAGTTTCTAACAATATTATTAAGTGTTTTTATACTAATTACGTGTAACAATACAAACATTACAGCGGAAGCTGTTGAATATAACAACAAAATCGTATATGCACAAAATCGTATAACTGAAAAGATGCTTCAATTTTCAAATGCTCTTACAGAAAACCAAATTAAAGAATTAGATACTATACACAAAAATCTAATTCAAGTAGTTAAAGGCTCAATTGAAGAAATTGAGCTAATGCCTGCTTTTGAAGGCGATTCTTCATTAAAAAATACTTCACTTGAGCTTTTTTATTTTTACAAAAAAATAATTGAAAATGAATATTCAAAATTAATAGCAATACATAAAAAAGCTGATGAAGATTATACGCAGGAAGATCAGGACTGGATAAATTCAATGGTTGAGGACGTTGAAAAAAAAGAAGTGATTATTGATGACAAATTTGCAAAAGTACAAGAGCAATTTGCTTTAAAATATAATTTTACAATAAAAAATAATAATCTTCAGGACTCAATAAATAAAATAATTGAATAAAAAAACAAAAATACAAGGGAATAGTTACAAAACTGTTAATACGCATAAAGTTAAAAATTTGCGGATTATTAATAAAAAAGCAGGTGAAGCAGTACCCGAAATTGTAGAGGAGTTGGTTAATAGTGAAGCAAAATTGTTTTAGATAATAACACAAAAATAATAATTTATCATAATAAAATTTAAGCAACAATTGTAAAGTTTATACACATTAAATTTGCATTGCGTTAAAAAATTATTTTTTTTAAGCATTTATTTCTCAATAATCATCAAAACAGATTTTAACTCATTTGCAGTAACATCCATCTTTTTCTCATTAACTGCATTTATTAAATGTTTTATATAAAAAGCAATAACATCAATATTATTGATAGGTCTAAAAAAAGAAGGATTAATCGAAATATTATTTATTTTCAGAAATTCATTTATTTGATTATCGTCGAATATTTCGCCATTAATAAAAGGGCTTATGTAAAATAAAACTCTTTTTTCGTCAAGATAAGGAATATAGTCCTCGTTGTTTTTTGTATTAATCCACGACAAAACAAAAGAATTACGAATCATTTGACCGAATACAGGATAATTAAGTTTTTGCGTCAAAACGAGATAAAGCATAGACGAAGTAACGTAATTGCCTGTATAAGATTCCATTATTCTATTAAGAATAAAACTATTGTCAAATACAATACCTCCAGTTACTTTAAAATTAAGGACATTATATAAATTATAATTTATATTTTTAATTTTTTGAATAGGGTCAGAATTTATTTGCAGACTTAGCCAAATTTCGCGTAAAATATGTTCAAATTTTTCTTTAACAATGTCATAATCGTAATCGGGAAAAAGGAGCTGTTCAATAACTATCCAAGCTTGCAAAATATCATGTTTTTCAGATAATTTCCAATCTTTAATATCAATAATTGCCTTATTAAGTCTGATGTTTCTTATAATATTTTCGGCTCTTTCCTTAACCAAAGGGTTCAAGAAGTCATCAGCAAAATCTTCAAGATAATGAACAGCTTCTATTCCGTATTGTTCAATTCCGGAACAAATATTTATAAATAAATCGTCATCAGGTTCATCAAGCATACTTAATAATGCCTTAAGTTCCCTGATTTTAGGAATTTTTACTTCCATAAAGAAGTTTAAAAATTAACAAAAAAATTACGCAGTAAGTCTTTGTAAGACGAGTTGGATAAGTTTATCGACCAAAATTTTATATTCGGAGCTATAAGTATGATTAACTCTGTTGGCAATAGCAACACAAGCAGTTAAAGTATTGTGTCCTAAAGCTCTTCCTAAGCCATATAGAGCGGAAGTTTCCATTTCGAAGTTAACAATACGGTGTCCATTATGATTAAAAGTTCTGATTTTTTCGTGCATATCAGGGTCAGCAACATTTAATCTTAAAATTCTGCCTTGTGGACCAAAGAACCCTGAGGCAGAAGCAGTAATTCCTTTAATCATACCATCGCCAATTTTTTTCTCAAGATCGCACGAGCCTTTAACTATGTATGGGCGTGCAAATTGAGGCAACCATTTGCTATGAATATTAAAAGCATCGGTTAATTCTCTGTCGATAACAGTATCGTCAACATCGTAAAAGTTCATAAGCCCGTCGAAACCAAGTCCGTGAGTTGCCATTACAAAAGAATCGACAGGGACATCACCTTGCAATGAGCCCGATGTTCCAATTCGTATAACGTTTAAAGTTCTGTGTTCGTCTTTAATTACACGATTTTTGAGGTCAATATTTGCCAGAGCGTCAAGTTCGTTAAAAACAATATCAATATTATCGGTACCCATACCAGTTGATAAAGCAGTAACAGCCTTGCCATTAAGAGTTCCTGTATGTGTAACAAGTTCTCTGTTTTGCATTTTAAAGTCTACAGTATCAAAATATTTTGATACCATACCAACTCTGCCAGGGTCGCCAACAACAATAATATTATCGGCTATTTGTTCAGGTGTTAAATGAAGATGATAAATACTACCATCGGGATTAAGAATAAGTTCTGATTCTTCAATGCGTCTTTTCATTTGTAAAAAATTTAATTTAAATTAAAGTGATTAATTAATAATGCAAATTTCAAAAATAAATTGCAATATGAAAATTTTTTATCAAATATCTGTTTTTTTTATGAAAAAAACATATTTATTTAAAAAAAAACATTTAAAAAGTCAATTATATAAAAAAAAACTTGTACGTTTACATCATATATAATAAAAATAAATATTATGGGAAACAAAATGTTAATCAATCAATTAGACAAATACGGAATAAAAGATGTAAAAGAAATTTATCACAACATTTCGTATGACGAACTTTATTTGCACGAAACATCACCCGAATTAGAAGGTTACGAAAAAGGCATATTAACAAATACTGGAGCAGTAACAGTTGATACAGGCATATTTACAGGGCGTTCGCCAAAGGATAAATACATTGTAAAAGAAGAAGAGAACGAAAAAAATATATGGTGGGCAGGTCCAAACCGAAAAGGTTCCGATAATAAACCAGTTAGCGAAGAGGTTTGGAACGATTTGCACGAAAACAGTATAAATCAGCTTATTGGTAAAAAGTTATATATAATGGATGCTTATTGTGGTGCTAATGCAAACACTAGGTTAAGTATTAGATTTATAACAGAAGTTGCATGGGCGGCTCATTTTGTTAAAAATATGTTTATAAGACCAACTGAAAAAGAATTGAAAGATTTTAAACCCGATTTTATTATGTTTCACGCTTGTAAAACTACTAATAGTCGATGGAAAGAACATAATATGAACAGCGAAGTTTACGTAGTTTTTAATCTTAAACAAAGAATGGCTGTGGTTGGCGGGTCGTGGTATGGTGGTGAGATAAAAAAGGGATTTTTTTCGATAATGAATTATTTTTTGCCTTTAAAAGGTATTGCAGCGATGCACTGTTCTGCCAATATGGGTGAAAAAGGCGATACAGCAATATTCTTTGGTTTATCTGGTACTGGAAAAACTACATTATCGACCGACCGAGATAGATATTTAATTGGAGATGATGAACATGGCTGGGACGATGAAGGAGTTTTTAATTTTGAAGGTGGTTGCTATGCTAAGTGCATCAATCTTAGTAAGGAAAACGAACCAGATATTTACAATGCTATTAAAAGAGATGCACTTTTAGAAAATGTTGTTGTAGATGAAAAAGGAGAAATTGATTTTTCGGATGCTTCAAAAACTGAGAATACCAGGGTAAGTTATCCCATTTATCATATTGATAAAATTGTAAAACCTATATCAAAAGGGACACATCCCAAAAACATTATTTTTTTAACAGCCGATGCTTTTGGAATATTACCTCCTGTTGCAAAATTAACGCGTGAGCAGGCTATGTATTATTTCTTGAGTGGTTATACAGCAAAAGTAGCAGGTACCGAAAGAGGAATCAAAGAACCATCGCCAACTTTTTCTTCAGCTTTTGGCGCTGCATTTTTGCTTTTGCACCCAACTGTTTATGCAAGTGAATTAGCAAAAAAAATTGATGCTCACAAATCTACTGCGTGGCTTGTCAATACAGGTTGGATAGGCGGTGCTTACGGTATTGGCAGTCGAATTAAATTGCCTATTACCCGAAAAATTATTGATGCAATTATTGATGGCTCTTTATTGATTGCAGAATATGAAGAACTCCCTTTTTTCAGATTAATGATACCAAAGGCATTAGAA
>CAZDEU010000079.1:2166-6546 GCA_964504265.1 uncultured Bacteroidales bacterium | reverse complement strand
TTATTTTTCAGGTTTATATGACGAAGCGTTCAATATTTGTTGAGAATCTTCAATTTTAATAAGTTCATTAAAAGTTAGCTTTGGATTTTTTTTCATATAAGCTCTTATAATTTGCCAGCCAATATACTCTCCAATGCGAGCGGGTGAATTTTTAGAAAAGGCAGACGTAAAAGGTCCTTCAGCCATAAACTTTTTAACTACATTATTGTCGGTCGAAAAAAGTAGATTTTTCTCAATAAAAAATGCCCAAACATTAGCTTCGTTTTTTCTGCACCACTCTAATTGATTGGTATTATATTTTATTTTAATACTATCGGGTGTATTTGCTAAAACCAAATCGGTAAAATATAAAATTTTACCTCTGTAAACCATTAAATCGAGCAAACTACGATTTTTTTTTGGCTGTGGAACAATATCTTCGCCTATTGCAAATATGCAGTCTCTCACAATATATTCCTTTTCCATAAATTCGGTAGTATAAGCTGGAATATTATAATAAGAATATATTTTATAATTTTTCCCCAAATAACAATCTAATCCTATCATCATAACCGTATCAAGATAAATAACAGGTTTTTCATATATAAAGCCCGATATATAAGTATATATTTTAGGAATTTCAAAATTATCAACTGTTTTTTTAATTCTTAATAAAGATAATTTTAAATTTTCATCGAAAAATGATAAATTCTTGTATACATTATTAATGTCTTTATATGTTTCTTTTATTAAAGGGTCATTTATAAAAGACTTTATTTGAACAACTTTAACGGGGTCGTTAAGGTTACCATTTAGAAATATATAATAATCCTTTTTGATATTTTTAAGCTCTTCATTTGGATAAACAGGGTCGAGTTTAAACAAAGCTTGTTCGTACCTTAAAATTTTCAGTTTAAAATTATCAACAACTTTTTTCTCAATGTCGGGAACTTTTTTTTGAATTTCCTTTTCTTCTTTTGCTTTAACTTTTTCAGGTTTATTAGAACAGCTATTGCAAGATGACATATAAAACAGCAGCGAAACAACTGAAATCATAAGTAAGAATAATCTTATAAATTTTAACATAAATTTTCGTTTTGTTGTTTAAATATTTATTTGAGTAGTTTATTAAATTTAAATAACATCAATTATATAATAAATCACAAAAATATCAATAATACAGAAACGCAAAATGTTGTTAAATAATTTTATTGTTATATATTTGCATTACATTTAATTTGTTTAATATTTTTTTAATAAAACATTTAAAATTTTAATTAAAATGAGAAGATTAATATTAACATTAGCACTTGTTATGTCGATGGTAATAATGCTTACGGCACAAGAAAGCACTAGTTCAGAGAACGAAACAAATACATCAGATACAGAAAATCAAGACGTAAAGAAAAGCAAAAAAAATTCAGAAGCTAGTTTTCATTTTGGACTAAAAGCCTCGCCTTCATTGTCGTGGTTAAAACCAAACAGCAAATATTTAACTCACGATGGTAGCAGATTAAATATTAATGGCGGGCTAATTATGGATTTTAATTTTACCGATAACTATGCTTTTTCTACTGGTTTCGAAATTGCCAGCTTTGGCGGCAAATTAGCTTATCCTGCTACTAATAAAGATTCTGTTTTTTATTATCCAGAAAATGATACCATTCCCTTCTTATTGTCGACAAGAATACATAAATTTAGGTATATAAATGTTCCTCTTACGCTAAAGTTGAAAACCAATCAAATAGGAGCAATTGTTTATTATGGACAATTCGGTTTTGATTTAGGATTAAGATGGCGAGCTATGGCTGATGACGACGGCTATCAGAAAAAGATTAACACAGAAAATAATGATGTTGAAATTAATGAAGAGATTAGTTTTTTTAGATTAGCACTTAATGTTGGGCTTGGTATTGAATACAACCTTGCAGGTAGTACTTCTCTGTTAATTGGTGCTAATTATAATAATGGATTTACCAATGCTTTCAGAAAAGATTCAAAATATCTGAAAGATAAAAACGGAGAAAGATTAAAACAAGATGCTTTTGCAAATTATGTTTCATTGTCAGTTGGCGTTTTGTTTTAATTAAGAATGAAAACTGCTCTGGCTCAACTTGACTTTCATGTAGGCAATTTTGAGCATAATATAGCTAAAATTATTGATGCTGTTGAGAAAGCTAAAGAAAATAATGTTCAGCTTATTATTTTCCCCGAATTAGCCGTATCGGGCTATCCACCAAGAGATTTTCTTACTTATATAAGTTTTATAGCTAAGTGCAATGAGGCTTTAAATGAAATAGCAAAACATTGTTTTAATATTACTGCTATAGTTGGCAGTCCTGAAATTAATTTTGAAAATAAAGGGAAAACACTTTTCAATTCGGCTTTTGTTTTACATAACGGAAAAATAAATACTTCTGTTCGCAAAACATTATTACCCGATTATGATATATTTGACGAATACAGATATTTTGAACCTAACAGAGAGTTTAAAATTATCGAAATCGGTAAATACAAATTTGCTTTAACAATATGTGAGGATTTATGGAATTTGCAAGAACAGGCTCTTTATATTCGTAATCCTATGGATGAGCTTGCTAAGCAAAAACCCGATTTTATTATAAATATTGCTGCTTCACCTTTCAATTACAATCAGGCTGAAATCAGAAAAAATATTCTTATTAATAATGTTAAAAAATATGGTATTCCTTTAATATATGTTAATCAGACAGGGGCACAAACCGAACTTATTTTTGATGGTGGTTCTTTAGTGCTTAATAACCAAGGCTACGAAGTTATAAATATGCCTTTTTTTGAGGAAAGTATTAAATATATTGATATTAACAATATAAATACTTTACCTACTATTAATAGTAATACTTTTAGCGAAATTTCACTGATTCACGATGCTTTGGTGTTGGGCATTAAAGATTATTTTCTGAAGATGGGCTTTAAAAAAGCAATATTAGGATTATCAGGTGGTTTAGACTCAGCGGTATGTCTCGTTTTAGCAATTAAAGCCTTAGGTAACGAAAATGTAAGAGCGGTTTTAATGCCTTCGCAGTATTCGTCTGAACATTCAATTGCAGATGCTAAGGAATTAGCCGAAAATCTGAATTGTGAATGGAATTTAGTTCCTATTAATGACACTTTCAATAGTATTAACAATTCACTTAAACCTTTTTTTAAAGATTTGCCTTTTAACACTACCGAAGAAAATATGCAGGCAAGGATAAGAGCTGTTATTTTGATGGCTTTTTCTAATAAATTCGGTTATATTTTGCTTAATACCTCTAATAAAAGTGAAGCTGCTGTTGGTTATGGAACATTATACGGCGATATGTGCGGTGGTATGTCAGTTTTAGGCGATGTTTACAAAACAAAAGTTTATGAATTAGCTGATTTTATTAATGCTGATAAAGAAATTATTCCTGTTAATACAATTAATAAACCTCCATCAGCAGAGCTGCGACCTAATCAAAAAGATTCAGATTCTTTACCCGATTATAATATTCTTGATAAAGTTCTTTATTATTATATTGAAGAAGGAAAAAATATAGATGAAATAGTAAGATTAGGATATGATAAAACTACGGTTAGCAAAATTATACATCTTGTTAACTGTAATGAATACAAAAGATTTCAATCGCCACCTGTATTAAGGGTAACATCAAAAGCTTTTGGTATGGGCAGGCGAATGCCCTTAGAAGGAAAATATAATTTCTAAAAAATCAGAGATTAACTGCTTCAACAGATTTAATTTCAGGTATAGCCTGTTTAATAGCAGCTTCAACACCATTTTTTAGTGTCATTATGCTCATAGGGCAAGACGCACAGGCACCAAGAAGTTCAACATTAACAACATTATCATCAGTTAATTCAATAAACTGAATACTTCCGCCATCAGCTTCAAGATAAGGTTTTATCTGCTCAATAGCATTTACAACTTTTTGTTCCAATTCTTTATCAGCACTCATAAAATTAATTTTTTTATTAAACTTTTTGTTCTTATATTATGTTATATAACCTAATATAATCAACACATTATTCTTTATTAATAGCATCTTGATTAATAACCGCCACAGCACGTACAACCTCTGAAGCAATATCCATAAAAGCCTTAGCCTGAACAGAATCTGAATTTAAAACTTCAGGTTTGCCAATATCGCCCGACTCACAAATACTTTGTACCAAAGGCACCTGTCCGAGCAGTTTAACATTTTTTTCTTCAGCAAGTTTTTTACAACCTTCTTTACCAAATAAATAATATTTATTTTGTGGCAATTCAGCAGGAGTAAACCAAGCCATATTTTCGACCAATCCTAAAACAGGCACTTTAATTTCGGGCTGATAAAACATACTTAAAGCTTTACGGGCATCAGCCAAAGCAACTTCCTGAGG
>CAZDEU010000079.1:0-2066 GCA_964504265.1 uncultured Bacteroidales bacterium | reverse complement strand
TGAATACCAAGCATCATAGGTATTGAAGGTCCGTAAATATCAGCATCAACCAAACCTACTTTAGCTCCAAGTTTTGCCAAACCTAATGCAAGATTAACAGCAACGGTTGATTTCCCTACTCCTCCTTTGCCAGAAGCAACAGCAATAATATTTTTAACCTTTGGTAATAATTCTTCTTTTATTTGACGCGATGATGATGTTTGGGCAGTAAAATTAACGTGTACCTCAGCATCGGAGCCAACAAAACTTTTTATTGCTTCATTACATTGGCGAACAAACTCAGATTTCATTGGACAAGCAGGCGTTGTTAACTTTATAGTGATAAAAATATTATTACCTTCAATCTTTAAATCTTCGAGCATTTTTAAAGTAACAATATCTTTTTTAAAGTCAGGGTCAACAACGTGAGTTAAGGCTTTAAGAACAATATCTTTATTAATTTCCATCTGCAAAAACAATTTTTATTTAGATTTTGTAAAGATAAAAATAAAATTATTATGAAAGGATATAAAATGCAAATTATAGTTAAATAATTAACCAAATTATGGAATATTCTGAAATTCAGTTAAGTGGTATTTAATTAGATTTTCTAAAGGGTTTTTGACAATATCAGTAATAAAAATCCCTTTTTTTTCAGAAATTTTCAATAAAATATCCTTAAAATAAAAAGCAACCGAGCCAGTAATTTTAAGTTTATAATTCGTATTATTTTTAAAATCATCAAAATATTCATCAAAAAAAAGCCCGAAAGCATTTTCAACAAAAGAAGAGACAAAAGGATTATCAATATTTTTAGATAAAAAAGGCACAAAATTGCCAAGGTAACGATTAGGAAATTTATTATAATAAACTTCTCTTAATATTATGTCGTTGTTTAATGCGTATTCGTCTTTAAAATTATTAGATAAATATTCAGGTAATTTATTTTTCAAAAAAAGTTTTATAAATTCCTTACCAAGATAGGAGCCGCTACCTTCGTCGCCAAACAAATAACCTAACGAAGGTTTTAATACAGAACATATTTTGCCATCATAAAAGCAGCAGTTAGAACCTGTACCGAGTATAGCTACTAAACCTTTCTCATTAGCCCATAAGCCACGTGCAGCACCTAATAAATCGGTTTCAATAAAAACATTTTTAGTGTTAAAAAAAACTTCAAGAGCATTTTGCAAAAGTTTTACAGCCTGAGCAGAGCCACAACCAGATCCATAAAAAAAAACTTTATCTACATTATTTGTGCTTATATCTAAATCTTTGTTTAATACAGAAACAATATCATTAAAATCCATAAAACGTGGGTTTATACCACTGCCATTAAAAATTTTAAATTTACCCTGTCTGTTGCATAAAGCCCATTGGGTTTTAGTTGAGCCACTGTCGGTTATAATAAACATATTTATTTATTGTTTGTTTCTTATTTATAATACAAATGTACATTAAATGTATGTTTTACAATAATTATATTTTTTGCAATATAAAAAAAAGACCAGAAAACTCTGGTCTTTTTTTATAAAAATTTACTTTTTAATTTAATTATTAACGGCCTCCACGACCACCTTGTGTCATACCTTGCCATGCCTGTGAATAATAATAACGAGCACTTATTTTAGCATCATGTTCTGATCCAAGAGTAGAAGAATTACCAAGCCACGAGCCACCACGCCAAGAATATGTATTAGTAGTTAGAGAACCTGAAGTTTGAGCTGTTGTAGGCCATTCATTAGGAAAACCATAAGTTGTTCCTGACGTGTTCATAAGTCCATCGCCTGTCGCAGTGCGTGTAAAAGCATTTGAAGTAGCAGAAGATATTACAACGACAGTTTCCCATAAGTTGCCTGCCATGTCAGCAACACCATAATAAGAAGAACCTGCTTGTACACGGTTTGTACTAGGACCATAAGTTGAACCTACACGGCGTGGACCATATATTGAAATAGAAGTACTATTATTTGGAGAACCCTGAAATAAACCAGTAGCACCAAGATTAGTAGGAACTTCGTTAGGTCTTCCTGCATTAAGAACACTCACAACATAATTAAAATTTGAAGTTGATGAGACATCTAAGC
>CAZDEU010000078.1:11150-12472 GCA_964504265.1 uncultured Bacteroidales bacterium | reverse complement strand
TGCAGGTCATGGGACAATAAATGGAAATAATAAGTATAATGGAAATTTAACTTTTACCGGGGGAAAGACATATACATTACAAGAGAATAGCACACAAACTTTGGGTGGAAATTTTATAGCAAATGGGTCTGTAGGTCAATTAGTTGATATTAAATCTTCTTCCACATCAGCAGCTTATTTCTCAAAAACAGGAGGTTGTGTTATTGGTAAATATTTGCAATTACAGAATATACATGGTATAGGAACAGCAGAATATTATGCTGAGCCTAACAGTGTAGATTTGGGAAATAATACTGGTTGGAGTTTTTCTACCGCACCATGTCAGATTGTTGATGCTGATGTTACTATATCATCTGACGCAGGTAATATTATATGTAATGGTACTAATGTTACATTTACTGCAACTCCTATTAATGGAGGAGCAAGTCCTGCTTATCAATGGCAGATTAATGGTGTTAATGCAGGCACAAATAGTTCTGTTTTTTCGACAAGTTCATTAAATGATAATGATGTAGTTACTTGTATTTTGACATCTTCTTGCGCTTGTGTTACAAATAACCCTGCAACTTCTAATGCAATCACATTAAGTGTAAACAGCTCTTTACCTGTAAGTGTTAATATTACATCAGATGCAGGAACTAACATTTGTACTAGCACAAATGTTACTTTTACTGCTAATGTTACCAACGGAGGTAGTAATCCTACTTATCAATGGTTTATTAATGGAAACGCTTATGGAAGTAACAGCCCTACTTTTACTAATTCATCTTGGAATAATAGTGACCAAGTGCATTGTATTGCAACTTCTAATTTAGGTGCATGTGTTACAGGGAATCCCGCAACTTCTAATACTTTGGTAATGAATGCCAGTACTTCACTACCACTTAGTGTTAGTATTTCTGCTAATCCAGGAACTACAATTTCGGCTGGTACTTTTGTAACTTTTACTGCATCGGCAGTTAATGCAGGTCCTAATCCTGCTTATCAATGGTATGTTAATGGTTCGCCTGTTGGAAGTAATAGCAACACATATTCGTCTTACTCATTACTTAATGCTGATGAAGTAAGTTGTACTGTTTCTTCTAATTTAGGAGGTTGTGTTACTAATAATCCTGCTAATTCAAATGTTTTAACAATGTCAGTTTCTGGCATATTTACTTATTACTGGATTGGAGGCTCAGGCAACTGGAGCGATGGAAGTCATTGGGCTTTAATAAGTGGAGGAACACCTGTAAATTTAGTGCCTGGTACTCAAAATAATGTCAGATTTGATGCTAATAGCGGATTTATTTCATCAAGTAAAACTGTTACAGTTGATTTAA
>CAZDEU010000078.1:0-11050 GCA_964504265.1 uncultured Bacteroidales bacterium | reverse complement strand
ATAATACATTTGAAAATTTATCCTTCAACAAAGGGCATATATATACATTACAAAGCAGCAGGACCCAAACAATTAATAATACATTAACAGCCGTAGGTGGTTGTGGCAATGATGTAGTCATTAAGTCATCAAGTAATGGCACCCAGGCTATATTACGTAAAACCTCAGGAAGTATAAGCTTAAATTATGTAACATTACAAGACAATAAAGCTGAAGGAGGTGCAACTTTTACAGCCAATAACTCTACAGATAATGGAAATAATACAGGTTGGACAATAACACCTCTTTCAACCAACAATCTTTCGTATTATTGGATAGGTGGCACAGGTAATTGGAGCGATGCTAATCATTGGTCATTAACAAGTGGCGGTGTTCCTAATCAGAATGGCTGTATTCCAAATTCAACAAATGATGCAATTTTTGATGCTAATAGCGGATTTATTTCATCAAGTAAAACTGTTACAGTTGATTTAAGTGTAGCATCGTGTGCTGATATGAATTGGACAGGCAGTGCCAATGCGCCAATATTTAATAGTACATCAAATAATAATAACTTAAAAATATATGGTTCATTAACCTTAATACCTCAGATGACTTGGAATTTTACAGGTTCAATATATTTTGAAGCCACAACTACTGGTCATACTATAACCAGTGCAGGAAAAACATTTTTAAGAGAAATACATTTTAACGGCAGTGGCGGTGAATGGACTTTACAAGATATGCTTAAAACAAATAATAATTACGAAAATAAAATATATCACAATTATGGTAGCTTAAAGACAAATGATCAAACTATTATGGCATATTCCTTTATATCATCGACAAACAATGTGAGAAGTTTAGATTTAGGAAATTCTTTGATGATATTAAGTAATTATATTGGAGATGTTTTTTATTTAAATGTTTCTAATTTAACTTTTAATTTAGGAACAGCAATAATACGTTCGCAGCCGAATTCCAATTCTAACTATACAAAGTCATTAACTTTATCAGGAACATCATCAACGCCAATAAATATGTGTAATGTAGAATTTTCAGGCGTAGATGGTATAAGTTATATAAGAAATCAAGTTTATGATAATATGTATTCAAGTCAGACAATAAATTTCAAAGATGTGTCATTTGCCGGTGATGGAAATATAGAAGGCAATAATACATTTGAAAATTTATCCTTCAACAAAGGGCATATATATACATTACAAAGTAGCAGAACCCAAACAATTAATAATACATTTAATGCTGTTGGTGCCAGTGGTCAATTAATTGATATGCGTTCGAGCAGTTCGGGTACTCAAGCAAATATTTATAAAACTACAGGCTGTGTAGCCGGCGATTATCTTCAATTACAAGATATGAATGCAAGCGGTGGGGCTACTTTTTATGCAGGACCTTTAAGTAGAAGCATTGATTTAGGGAATAATACAGGTTGGACATGGTCTTTAGGCACTTACCCCGTTGTAAGTTCTCAAAATCTAAATGATACAGTTTGTGAAGGTTCTGATGCTGTATTCTCAGTTACTGCATCTGGAAGTGTTATGACATATTTGTGGCATGTAAGTTCTGATAGCGGTAATACATGGCAGCCACTTGTTGATGATATTGTTTACAATGGCTCTACTACAAATACACTGACTATAAACAACGTATCAATGAATTTCAACAATTATCAATATTATTGTAATATTGAAAATAATTGTATTACTACTTCTGTACCAGCACAATTGTTTGTAATGCCTAATTTATCTGCTCCTGATACTATTTTGGGTCCAGTGTCAACTTGTATTGGTATTGGTACAATTAATTATAGTATTAATCCTATATCGAGTGCTACTTCATATACATGGACCGTACCTAGTAATGCAACAATAATCAGTGGGCAAGGTACTACCGATATAGAAGTAGCTTTTAGTTCAACTACGTCTGGGAATATAAGTGTTTACGCTTCAAATCCATGCTTTGACAGTCAGGCAACAGATTTAACTATAACAGTATATACTTCTAATGTTTGGCTTGGTCATACAAGCAATTGGAGCGATATTAACAATTGGTCGTGCAGCATATTACCTGATAATTCTAATGATGGTACTATTCCAAGCTCTCCCTTAGGTGGTAATTTCCCTATTATTAATACTACTGGCAATCAAATTAAAAATCTTATTATTGAACCATCAGCCCAAATCACTGTATCAAGTGGAAGCGATTTAAGTATATATGGCGATATAACTAATAATGGATTAGCTAATTTTGGACTTGGCGAAATAATTTTCTCAGGCACTACTCAATCTGTTAATGGAACTATTTCAGTTGGTGATTTAACAATAAATATGGGCAGTTATGTAACGCTATTATCAAGTAATAATGAAATATCTGGCATATTGTTATGCAATGGTGTTTTATATACTAACGATAATTTAATATTGTTATCAACAGCTTCAAGTACTGCATTGATAGATGGAGCAAACTATGGTAATATTTACGGTTCTCTTACACAACAAAGGTTTGTTCCTTCAGCTAAAACTAAAGGTTACAAACATTTTTCAACTGCTTTTAAAAATACAAAAGTTGGTGAATTTTCAAATTTCATGCTATTAAATTTGGGAGACCAATATGCCACTCCATATCCTACTTTATTTAAATTTTCGGAATCAGCAGCTACAAGCTATTTTTCGCAAGGCTGGGTACAAGCAGCAGCTCAGGGACAAGTCAATACTCCATTAGATATTGGAGTTGGTTATACAGCTCAGTTTGGTAGTGGCTCAACTAATGATGTTACAGCCTATTTTAAAGGTTTGATAAATGATGGAGATGTTAGTGTTAATTTAACTGCTAATAATATTGGCTCAGCAAAGGGTAATGGCTGGAACCTTTTAGGAAATCCATATCCATCACCTATAGATTTATCCTTATTGCCTTATAGCTCAGCAAATATTAATAAAAGTGTTTCTGTTTATATATCTACTAGTATGTACAATGGTTATTACGGCTATTATAACGCTATGTTGAATTTGCCATTAAATGGCGGTAGCAGATATATTGGAGCTTTACATGCGTTTTTTGTTCAGTGTAATAATCCTAATGGAGGTACTTTAACTTTTACTAACTCAATGCGTAAGAACATCACAAATATAAGTTTGTATAAAGATTATGAATTGCCTGAATTGCCATTAGTAAAACTCATAGGTAGTTTAAGTGAATCTAATAGTTTATTTGATGAAACAGCAGTTTTGTTTTCAGATTTAGCTACTAATGACTTTGATGCAGATTATGATATATCGAAAATCATGAATACCGAACCTTCAATTCCCAATCTGTATTCATTATCTTCAAAAGGCGAAACTTATGCAATGAATGTTTTAAGCGAAGAACTTTCTGAAGAAGTATTAATACCACTAGGATTTGAAATTAAAAATTCAAATGCATATTTAATTGAAGCAACAGAAATACAAAACTTGCCTTATGGTTATTCGGTTTACTTAGAAGATAAAAAGCTAAATAAAATAATAGATTTATCATTAACACCTAAATATTATTTTACGATGCAAAGTAATGAAGCAAGTCAGGGTAGGTTTTATCTGAAATTCAGCAATTCGTTCAATACTAATGTTACTGAAACTAATGTTTATGAAAACGATTTCTTGGTATGGTCGTATAATAATACAGTTAATATAATGGTAAAAGGATTAAACGAAAAACAAGCTAATATATTGATATTTGATGCTTTAGGTAAGCAAGTGTTAAATGAATCAATTTATGGAGATGGTACTCATAGCTTCAATATGCAAGTGGCAAAAGGGATTTATATTGTAAATTATAATGACGGCAATATAACAAAACAAGCAAAACTATTTATAGCTGAATGATGTTCTAAGTCTTATTTAACCCAAAGGGCAGTTAATGTAAGTTAACTGCCTTTTTTGGCAATACCTGTTTATTTCAATTATGCAATACCCCTCTGTGTACTACAAAACATTTTGACAACTGTAGAATTGAATAAAAAATAATTTGCTGTACCCCCCACAGTAGAAATCAAAATTTTGCACTTCAAAAATCAAAAATAACATTAAAATTTAACATTTTTTAGGGTTTTTACTGCAATGTGGGTTAAACTTTTTTTATTACATAAGTAACAATTCCCCAAATAATAAAATTATTTTCGACTTCTACTTTTATTGGTTTAAAATCGTCGTTAGCTGGTACAAGATAAACTTCATTTTTTTTAATGTTTATACGTTTAAGAGTAAATTCACCATCAATGAAGCAAACAGCAATTTTACCATTTTGAGGTTCTAATGATTTATCTATTATTAAAATGTCTTTATCTCCAATTCCTGCATCTCTCATTGATAATCCCTTAACCCTACCTAAAAAAGTAGAGCTTGGGTTTTTAATTAATTCTTTGTTCAAATCAATAATATTATCAGCAAAGTCGCTGGCAGGTGAAGGGAAGCCAGCCGAAATAGCTTCGGCTGCTAAATGCACTTCAAATTCATGACTTAAATCTATATGCGAAAATTCTATAGTGTTTTTGATTATTTCATTTTTATTAAACATATTTGTCTTTTAATTATTATTAACCAAATATCAGAGTACCAATTCTGATAATAGTTGCGCCTTCTTCTAAAGCTATTAAATAGTCGCCCGACATACCCATTGATATTTCATTAAAGTCGTTATCATCAGCAAAAAAACTCTCTTTTATTTTTTCAAAATATTTTTTTAATTGTCTAAATTCTTTTCGAATTATATGAGTATTATCAGTTAACGAAGCCATACCCATAACACCTTTTATTTTAATATTATCCAATTCATTTATTCCTGAGTTGTTGAGTATTTCTAAAGCCTCTTCATAGCTTAAACCATATTTAGTCAATTCGCTTGCTATGTAAAATTCTAATAAGCAATTTATAATTCGATTATTTTTTTTTGCTTCTTTGTTAATTTCCTGTAATAATTTGAAGCTATCGACACTATGTATAGTATTAACATAAGGTGCAATATATTTTACTTTATTTTTTTGAAGATGCCCAATAAAATGCCATTCAATATCTTTAGGTAGTAACGGATATTTAGTTGATAGTTCCTGAGCTCTGTTTTCACCAAATATCTTATGCCCTGCATTATAAACATCCATTATTTTATCGACACTTTTTGTTTTTGAAACAGCTACAAGTTTAACATTGCCGGGTATTTCGTTTTTTAATTTAATTGCTTTGTCTGTTAAACACATTTGTTTTTTGTTTAAATGTAATAATAATACTTGATGTTGTACAATATAATATAAATTGACATAATTTTTGTCAATTACTTTTTATGTTTTTGTGTAGTTTTTTGTACCTTATTTTTTCTTGATAAAAAAGTTAATAAAGAACAAATATAAGCATTTTTTGAATCAGTAATTTCTTTTTTTAAATATGCTGCTACTTTCGTTAAAAATTAATTTGAGGTGGTTTGCTTAAATTATTTTTCAGCCTCAAATTTACATGGTTTTCCATCGGACTTTGTACGGTTTTGTTATAGGCTTGCACCATTCTGTTCTAGGCTTGAACGGTTTTGATTCAGGCTTGCGCCATTTTGTTGCAGGCTTGGTATCACACTGTCCGACACTATTCCGAAAAGTAATCTTTAGTGGCTCAATTAATTCTATACACTCAATCAATGATAGTAATATTTCAATTATTACTGCATTGCTACTTCAATTTTAAATCCTGTTTTTTTAAGTTCATCAGGCAAGTTTCTTAAATCAGTGGTTTGAATGGCTATTTGATTTTGAGGTATGTTTTTAGTATTAAGCATATAGCTTTTAAGTGAATTGTTTCTTTTATATATTAATTCATCAAATAATAATAAAACTTTCTGCTTGCCAATAATATTAACACATTTTTGTTCTAAAGACGAGGTGTCGTTTATTGAATTTGAATTAACATACAATAGAAAGTCATTATCGTTGTCATTAATATAACTGAGTTTTTCGTTGAGTTCAATATTTGAAGCATTGGCAGATACAATTCCTTTAGCTTGTAAATAATTCTTTTTAGTTTCGTGAATTGCTAAAGCATAAGTTTCTTTTTCGAGGTTAGTAGTTTGTTTAAATATAAATTGAAGTTCAGGTTTTTTATCTATTATTTCGCATATTTTGTCTAATTGTTTTTTTTGTTTGTCTGCAAGGCTATCTTGCAAATAATCAAAAGCAATAAACTTAATACTTTCGGGGTCTGTGCCAATAATTTTGCCTAAGGAATTAAAAGGCTGTGTAGCAGTTTTAATTAAAAAGTTTTCTAAGGTTTTCCAGATTATCTTACCAAGTTTAAAGTTTGGGTCGGAAGGCGACCCCTGAACAGGAAGATCAAATCCAATAATTCCATTTTTGTCTTTCAAAATATATAATGCAAGATTAACAGGTACTTTATAGGCTGTTGTATCTTTAGTCTTTTTACCAAATTCGAGTTTGCTGATTTTAATCTTATTGTTATTAATAAGTTTTGAAGGGTTCATTTTTAAATTAACAGTATAATCAAATTTGCCGTTATTTACTGGACGTGCAAGATAATATTCTGTGTAAGGCGACAAACTTACCAAATCCATTGCCGAAATAATTGCGTTCAAATTAATATTGTTGGTTTGTAACATGTCTAATTCCGCATCTCCTTTTAAATTGCCGTTATTATTAAGGTTTATATTATAAGTTAAAGGCACTGAGCGTGAAACATCGCTAAAATTATTCATGGTAAAATTAATATCAAGTATATCATAAATAAAAGCTCTTTTTAATGTTAAATCTGAAAAAGTTACCTTTCCGTCTACAATTGTTAATTTATTAATTGAATAATGTAATTCGTTAGTATCATTTATTGTTAATGTGTCTTGTATTATTTCATCATTCTCGCTATTATAATATGGAGCAAGTAATTTATCAAAATTGGTTTCGCTTTTTAACATTGTAAAAGCAATTTCAGGTTTTATAAGTTCAATATCAGCTATTCTATAATCTGATTTTCCAACATCTAAGGTGTCGAACACAACTTTAACATCTAAAGCAGACAATATATCATTATTGTCAACATCTATTAATTCAACATTTTTAAGCCCTGCATAACCTGATAATTTTATGTTTTCGGGTTGGCTCATATCGCCATTAATAACAACATCAGAATAAAAAAGACCGCTAAGTGAATTAAATGCTATGTAAGGTTTAAAATAATTTGAAAGCGGGTTGATGTCAATATTTTCAGATTTTAAAGATATTTCGTACTGAGCAAGTTCTTGGTTAATATTACCACCTATTGCTACTTTGCCATTCTCATCTAAAGTAAAATCAATACCAAGTTTTGCTTGTTGGCTGTTCCACGAAATTAAAGGAACATTTATACCTAAATCATTAATGTTTAAATTGGTATTTGCTTCAATATCTTTGTATATAATTTTCCCTCCCGAAATGTTAAGATTGCGAACTACAAATTTTATTGTATCATCGGTTTGTTCTGGTGTTTCTTCAATAATTTCAGTAGTATCACTAACAATCAAATCATCAAAATTAAATCCTTTTGAGCTATATTCTATTGTTACATGTGGTTCTGCTAATTTTATTTCAGCAAAAGAATATTCATTTGATATTAATTTCCAGGGATTAAAATTAACATATAATTCATCAAAAGCAACAAAAGTATCTTGTTTATTTTTTTCATACATAACAAAATCAACCGCTTTAATACTAATTTTTAAGTAATTTATATGCAATTCTTTTAAATCAATTTTTCTGCCTATAAGTGATTCGCTGTTTTTTACAAGCCATACTCTAATAATGGTTGACAAAAAAAACAATAAAAGAAATATTAATAATATTATGCTTAACAGCACAATATATCTTTTCTTAAGTAATATATTTTTGTTAAATATTTTCATTGAAATGTATTATTAATAATTTATTAAATAATTAAACAAAATTAAATATAAATATTATTGTGAAGATAATTATTTTTTTTTTGTTGCATAAACAATCTTTTCTTTATTTTGTTAAAAAATAGAATTTGATTTGAATATGTTTATCACAATATTAAAATAAATGATTGAACGTTCAAATAAAATTTAATGTAGTTGAAAATTAATACATTCAAAAATATGAAAAACTCAATTGAACAATACAAAATTGCTGTCCAACTTATTCCCGGAGGCGTTAACTCTCCTGTAAGAGCTTTTAAAAGTGTAGGCGGTAATCCTGTTTTTATTGATAGTGCTAAAGGTTCAAGAATAACCGATATTGACGGTAAGCAATATATTGATTATGTTGGTTCGTGGGGACCTATGTTATTAGGACATGCTTATGAGCCTATTGTTGAAGCTGTGAAAAAAGCTGCTGAGAAAGGTACCAGCTTTGGTGCTCCTACAATTTTAGAAAATAGAATGGCTGAACTTATTACCTCTATGATTCCTTCGGTTGAAATGGTGCGTATGGTTAATTCAGGTACTGAAGCTACTATGAGTGCAGTTCGTCTTGCGCGTGGTTATACTGGTAAAAACAAAATTGTTAAATTTGCAGGTTGCTATCATGGGCATGGCGATACTTTCTTAATAAAAGCTGGCTCGGGTGCTATGACTCTTGGATTACCCGATAGCCCCGGCGTTACTACTAATATTGCTAAAGATACTCTTACTGCTTTATTTAATGATATTAATTCTGTTGAAACTTTATTTGATTCTTTTTCTGATGATATTGCTGCTATTATTGTTGAACCTATTGCAGGAAATATGGGCGTTGTGCCACCTGATAAGGATTTCTTGAAAAAATTAAGAGAATTATGCAATAAATTTAATGCTCTTTTGATTTTTGATGAGGTAATGACAGGATTTCGTGTCGCAAGGGGAGGAGCACAGGAATTATATAATGTTAAACCCGATATAACTACACTTGGTAAAATTATTGGGGGTGGTTTACCTGTTGGTGCTTATGGTGGTCGAAAAGATATTATGCAACAACTTGCTCCTGCTGGTCCAATTTATCAGGCAGGTACTTTATCGGGTAACCCACTTGCTATGGCTGCTGGTGTTGCAATGCTCCAAACTCTTAATGATAATCCTGTTATTTATAAAGAACTTGAAGTTAAATCTGCTAAACTTGCTGACGGTTTAAAAAATAATCTAAATAAAACAGGTGTTAATGGTATTATTAATAGAGTTGGTTCTATGTTTACTTTATTCTTTAATGATAATAAAAATGTTGATTGCTTTGATAAAGTAATGACTTCAGACAAGGGACTTTATGCAAAATATTTCAGATTATCGCTCGAATCTGGTATTTATCTTGCTCCTTCTCAGTTCGAGGCTGCTTTTGTTTCTTATGCTCATACCAACGAAGATATTGAATTAACTATAAATGCGTCTCTAAATGCTATGCAAAAACTAAAAAAATGACAAATAATGTATTTATTGATACTTTAAAAGGTATAAAAAGAGAACGTCCGCCTGTTTGGTTTATGCGTCAGGCTGGTAGAGTATTGCCTTCTTATTTGAAACTTCGCCAAAAGTATTCTTTCGGAGAGCTGATGAAGTCGCCTGAGCTTACTGCCGAAGTTACTTTGTTGCCTGTTTTTGATTTGAATGTTGATGCTGCTATCTTGTTCTCTGATATTCTTGTTATTCCCGAAGCTCTTGGGATGAAACTTGATTTTACCGATAAAGGTCCTGTTTTTGAAACTCCTTTGAGTAATGTTGATAATATTGATATTCTTAACCCCAATATTAATAAGCTGGAACATATTTATAAAGCTATTGACTTAATTATTGAAAAGAAACCCAAAAATATTCCTTTAATAGGTTTTTGCGGTGGTCCTTTTACTACTTTTTGTTATATGGTGCAGGGCAGTAGTTCTGACCACAGTTTCGGACAGGCTATTAATTTAATTTATAATAATAAATGTAAAGCTATTAAACTATTTGAAATAATTACAGAATTATCGATTAAATATGCTTTAAATCAGATAAAACACGGTGTTAATGCGTTTCAATTATTTGAAACTCATGCAGGACTTTTGCCTTTGCATATTTATAATGATGTTGTTCTCCCTTATGTTAAAAAAATTACTGCTGCTGTCCGTAATACAGATTGTCCTGTTATTTTTTTCCCTAAAGGAATTGGTATAGGGATTAGTAAAATGAATATTGATATTGCCGATTTTGTTGGTGTTGATTGGCAAAGCGATATATATAATGTTCGTAATGTTATTGATACTAATGTTGGGTTACAAGGCAATCTGGATCCCCGACTTTTGTCGGTTAGTGATAAAAGTTTATTGATAAAAGAATTAGAAAGACTTAAGGATTTTGGAAGTAAAAATTATAATTGGATTTTTAATACAGGGCACGGTTTATCGCCCGACAACAAATTTGAAAATGTAAAGTTTGTAGTTGACTGGATAAAAAATCAAGATTGGGGTAGGTAAGGGGGGCTATTAAGAAGCAAATACTGAAGTAACAACATTGATAAATTGCTTTAGTTGTTTGTATTTTAGTTAATAGATAATTAATACAAATTTTCATTTTTTTTATTTTATATATTTATGTATATTTGTGGTATATTTTTATATAAAAATTTGAATCATCATAAAATTTAAAACCAATAAATTAATTATATGAAACAGTTCAAAACACAAATCAATGGCAAAAAATTAATAATTAATTCATTAAAAGTATTTTTATTAATTTTTATTACATTTTCTCAAACAAATCTTTATTCTCAATGTCAGCCGTACATAAAAATTGACGGTAACAGAGTTTTAGCAAATCAGACTGTTGCCGCGGGATTAGCTTTGCCGTTCTGGCTTGCCGAAACTCAAACACTTGCAATAGATCAAATGGTAAATTCTATTTCTGTTATTGAATTTAATGTTGTTGGCAGTACGCTTGAATTTTCTCAGGTATTATCAATTAATTCTACTAGCCCGCAAGTAGTTCCAGGCGGTAAAGTCTGGAAAATTGAATCTATCAGTAAACAACCAACTTTAAGTGAAGTTAATGGTGCTGCTTATTCAAATGTAGGAACTTACACATTTACAGT
>CAZDEU010000077.1:0-12510 GCA_964504265.1 uncultured Bacteroidales bacterium | reverse complement strand
TTAATATTTTAAATTCATAATTTATTTAGCATAAATAGTGATAGCACCTCAAAATAATTTTTAAACAAAAAATATAAAAAATAATACTGTCATTAAAAATCTTATATTTGTCGCTTGAAATTACAACGATATTATTAATATGCAATACGAAGCACTGCCTTTAATAACTCTAATACTACCGTGTCGCAACGAGGAACTATTTATCGAAAATTGTATCAATTCAATTTTAGAAAACGATTATCCTGCCGACAAAATTGAGTTATTGATAATTGATGGTTTAAGCAATGATAAAACATTAGATATTGCAAAAAAATATATTAATAATGATAAAGGAGTTAAAATAAAAATTCTTGAAAATCCTGGTAAATTTTTTCCTATTGCTGTTAATATTGGAATTGTAGATTCAAAAGGCGAATATATTTTTATATTGGGGGCGCATGCAGTTTACGATAGGAAATATTTTTCGGGTTGCATTGAAACCGCAATTCGTACCAAAGCTGATAATACAGGTGGTATTTTAATAACAGATGGCTTAAACAAGACTTTTATTGGTAAAGCAATAACATTTGTGCTGTCGAATTCATTTGGAGTTGGTAATGCTAAATTCAGAACGGGTGCTGTGGCTGAGCGTGAAGCTGATACAGTTTTTGGTGGCTGCTATAAAAAAGAAGTTTTTGAAAAATATGGTTTGTTTAATGAGAATTTGATTAGCAGTTCCGATATGGAATTTAATGTAAGGCTGAGAAGAAATGGTGGAAAAATTATATTAAATCCGACTGTAAAAGCTACATATTACACACGTACCGATTTTTTAAAGTTTGTTCGTAATAATTTTCGCAACGGCTATTGGGCAATATATCCAATAAAATTTGTGAAGTATATTCCTGTTTCATTAAGACATTTGATACCTTTATTTTTCTTTGGGGGAATAACATTGGGTTTGGTATTGTCATTTTATTCTGATTTTATAAAATATTTATATTTAATAATATTGTTTATCTACATACATCTTGGAGTAATATTTTCGTTAAAATATGCAAAGAAAAACCCATTGTTTGTATTGATTATGCCGTTTTTATTTTTTCTGTTGCATTATATTTACGGATTAGGTTCAAGTTTCGCCTTAATTAAATTGGTTAGATGGAGGAAAACATGAAACAGATGTAGATATATATAATTTTTAAACAGTAGCGTAAATGTCAAATTCTTCGGCATCTGTTACTTTAACTGTTATTAAATCTCCAATTTTAAGAGTTTTGTCGGAAGTAATAAGAACTTCATTGTCAATTTCTGGTGAATCATATTCTGTTCTTCCAATATAAAAATCGTTATTCTTACTGTCAATAATTACTTTAACTGATTTACCAATAAGATTAAGATTGTTTTCGTAAGAAATTTGTTGTTGAAGCAACATAAGTTCATCAGCTCTTTCAGTTTTAATGCGTTCGGAAACTTTAGGTTTTAAATTAAAAGCATCAGTACCTTCTTCGTTAGAGTAGGTGAATACGCCCATTCTTTCAAAACGGTATTGTTCAACAAAATTCTTTAGTTCATTAAAATTTTTTTTAGTTTCGGTAGGGAAACCAGTAATGAAAGCTGTTCTGATTGCAAGATTGGGTATTTTTGTTTTTAATTTATCAATTAATTTAATGGTACTTATCTTATCAGCTCTTCTGTTCATCAATTTTAGAATTTTATCGCTAATATGTTGTAAAGGAATGTCAAGGTATTTACATAATTTGGGATTATTTGCTAAAGTATCAATAACATCATCGGGAAAATTAGACGGGTAAGCATAATGAAGACGTAACCATTCAACGCCTTTAATATCTGAAAGTTTGTTGAGCAAAAAAGCAAGTTTTTTTGTACTATAAATATCTTTACCATAAAAAGTGGTATCCTGCGCAATAACAATAATTTCTTTAGCACCATTTTGAACAAGAAATTCAGTTTCATCAACAAGTTTTTCGATAGGTTTAGAAATATGCTTACCTCTTATAGCAGGTATAGCACAAAAGGAGCAATGACTATTGCAGCCTTCCGATATTTTAAGATAGGCGAAATGTGATGGAGTGCTTATTAAACGGGTATTAATTTCGACTAACATTTTGCCGCTAATAGTATTAACTATTTCATTATTATGATTAAAGCTAAAAAAGGCATCTACCTCTGGCATTTCATTTTTGAGTTCATTTTTATAACGTTGAACAAGACATCCCATAACAAAAACCTTTTTCAGAAGACCTTGTGTTTTAGCTTCAAGACATTTCAAAATAACATCTAAAGATTCTTCTTTAGCATCAAGAATAAAACCACAAGTATTAATCAAAACAGCATCGGCATTTTTAAAATTATTGGAATGATAAGCTGTATAGCCAGCATTATTAAGTTCAGCGGCAATAAATTCAGAATCAACAGTATTTTTAGAACAGCCTAAAGTAATTATAGCTATTTTGAATTTTTTACTATTAAGATTTATAGAAGAATTATTCACTAAAATAATAAGTATTATTTAAAGAGAGAATCGACAAATTCGGTACGGTTAAACAATTGCAGGTCGTCAATTTTTTCGCCAATACCAATATATTTAACAGGTACATTAAACTGGTCCGAAATAGCAATAACAACACCCCCTTTGGCAGTACCATCCAGCTTAGTAAGAGCAATTGCATTAACATCGGTAGCAGAAGTAAATTGTTTTGCCTGTTCAATAGCGTTTTGTCCAGTTGAAGCATCTAAAACTAATAAAACTTCGTGCGGTGCATCGGGCAAAACTTTTTGCATAACTCTTTTAACCTTCGATAATTCATTCATTAGGTTAATTTTATTGTGCAGCCTACCAGCAGTATCAATAATAACAACATCCGATTTATTGTCAACTGCGTATTTAATCGTGTCGTAAGCAACAGAGGCAGGGTCAGCCCCCATTTTTTGTTTTACAATAGGAACACCAGCTCTGTCGGCCCAAATTTGTAGTTGGTCAATAGCAGCAGCTCTAAAAGTATCGGCAGCGCCAAGCAAAACCTTTTTATTTGCTTGTTTGTATTGCCAAGCAAGTTTGCCAATAGTAGTTGTTTTACCAACTCCATTAACGCCAACAACCATAATAATATAAGGAGTAGTTGTATTATTAAGTTCAAAACCTATTAATTCTTCTTGCTCGTTTTCTAACAAGAGCTTAGCAATTTCTTCTTTTAGAATATTATGCAGTTCTGAAGCGTTGATATATTTATCGCGTGCAACTCTTTGCTCAATTCTTGCGATAATCTTTAGAGTGGTTTCAACACCAACATCGCCTGTAACAAGAATTTCTTCAAGATTATCAAGTACCTCGTCGTCAATTTTAGTTTTGCCGATAATAACTCTCGAAATCTTAGAGAAAACATTTTCGCGGGTTTTTGCAACTCCTTTGTTTAAGTTTTCTTTTTTTTCTTTAGAGAAGAATGAAAAAAGCCCCATAATAAATTAATTTATAAAAAAATAAAAGCTTTCCCCTTTATTTATGAGGAAAAGCTTTTAAAAAAAATCATCGAAGATTATTTATTTTTTAGCTAAAAAATCCTTAACTTGATCGTTAGGAACTATATCTTCTTTAAAAGTATAAGCGCCAGTTTTTGGCGATTTAACCATTTTAATGATTTTTGCGAAATCTTTACCTGAAGAAGTTTTCAGAGTTGCAACTACTTTTTTTGCCATATCTTAAAAATTATTTAATTTCTTTATGAACAGTAACTTTTTTAAGGATTGGATTATATTTTTTCAGTTCCAATCGTTCCGGAGTATTTTTTTTGTTTTTTGTGGTAATATATCTTGATGTTCCGGGTAAACCACTAGCCTTATGTTCAGTACATTCTAAAATTACCTGAATTCTCGCTTCTTTATTTTTCTTAGCCATTGTGCTTTATTAATAAAATTTCAATTTGCAAAGATACTGATTTTTTTGAAAAACAAAATTTTATTTTATGAAATTAGTAAAATATTTATTTTAATGTAATTGTCATATCTACATTTTTCATTTAATTACGTTTATGAACGAATTTTATCTTATGCACCTGCAGTGTAATTTATTACCATCTTTTTGATATGGTGTTATTTCATAACCTGAAACAGTAAGTTTGCCATACGCGTATGGACTTCCACTACTATGGTAACCTTCTACTTCAATTGATAATAATGATAGAGGTAAATATATCAAAAAATTAAATTTTGTTTATCATACTTAATTTTTTAACTTTGCAGAAATTCATAAATTTTAATTAATAAAAAAGGAGTTTTTATGACAAACAGTAAAAAAAACGTGATTATTATCGGTGCTGCCGGTAGAGATTTTCACAATTTTAACACTTATTTCAGGGATAATGAAGAGTTTAATGTTGCAGCTTTTACAGCCGCTCAAATTCCTGACATTGACGGCAGAAAATATCCTGCTGAACTTGCAGGTAAACTATATCCTGATGGAATTCCTATTTACGCTCAGGCTGAATTACCTAAACTTATTAAAGATTTAAATATTGATACTTGCGTTTTTGCATATAGCGATGTTACTTACTCTTATGTAATGGGACTTTCTGCTATCGTTAATCAGGCTGGTGCTAATTTTACTTTACTTGGGCCCAAACAAACACAGATTAAAAGTACAAAACCTGTTATATCTGTTTGTGCTGTTCGTACAGGTTGTGGCAAAAGTCAGACATCAAGACGCATTATTGAAGTATTAATGGAAATGGGTCTTAAGGTTGTTGCTATACGGCACCCTATGCCTTATGGCGACCTTGTTGCTCAAAAAGTTCAACGCTTCGCTACTGTCGAAGATTTGAAAAAACATAAATGCACCATCGAAGAAATGGAAGAATACGAACCTCACGTAGTAAGAGGTAATGTTATTTATTCAGGTGTTGACTATGAAGCTATACTTCGCGAAGCTGAAAAAGAAGCTGATGTAATTCTGTGGGACGGTGGTAATAACGATTTCTCATTCTATGTTCCCGATTTAATGGTTACTGTTGTAGACCCTCATAGACCAGGTCATGAACTTAAATATTATCCTGGCGAAACTACCTTGCGCTTAGCTGATGTAGTTGTAATTAATAAAATGGAAACTGCTTCTCCCGAAAATATTCAAATTGTTAGAGATAGCATTGCTAAAGTAAATCCTAATGCACTTGTTATTGATGGCGCTTCTCCAATCGCTGTTAGCAATCTTCAACTTATTAAAGGTAAAAGAGTGCTTGTTGTTGAAGATGGTCCTACTTTAACTCACGGCGAAATGAAACTTGGTGCAGGTGTTGTTGCTGCTAAGCGTTTTGGCGCAAAAGAACTTGTTGACCCTCGTCCTTTTGTTGTCGGTAAATTAGCAGAAACATTCAAAATTTATCCTAATATCGGCACTTTATTGCCTGCTATGGGCTATGGCGAAGAACAAATTGCTGACTTAGAAAAAACTATAAATAATACCGATTGCGATACAGTTCTTATTGCTACTCCTATTGATTTAACGCGTATTATTAAAATTAATAAACCTTATACAAAAGTTGATTACGAACTACAGGAAATCGGAAAACCTGATTTTGACGATGTATTATGCGAATTTGTTAAAAAACATAATCTGGTTAAAAAAGAAAGTTGTGGTTGTTGTTAACCATTTTTAACTATTTATAAAGTAAAAGTCTTTGTACAAATATTTGTACAAAGACTTTTTTTTAATGTTATAATATTGAGCTTGCTCCGAAAAGTTTTTTAATTAAGAAAATTTTTAATACAGCTCTCATTAATTATATAAATAAGGTGATGCATCCTCTTGTTGAATATACGAATTTATTAGTGTTTTTTGTTTTTGTTACTTTTTGGTGTGTATTCAATAGTTTATATCGTTAAACGTTGTGTTGAATAATTCCTTTAATTGTTTGAAAATTTATCAGTTTTAAGCTCAGAAAATTTTTTAATATTATTAATATAATAATTTTTCACTATACTACCTTTATAAATTTTAGTAACAAAAATATGCTTATTTGTATGACGTTTTTTGTAATTTGTTGGTAGTATGAAATAAAAATGAATATAGGCTTTTGTTACTGCAATAGCATCTTTAAAATCGCCATTCAATAAAAATTTAAGGGCTGCAATAAAATCCAGAATAAGTCTTAAAAGCATAACACAATGCAATTTGTTTGCAGGTAAATTTTTAAATAAAAGCGAGAGATTATTTCTAAAATTAAGATATGTTTTGCGTGATGAGCTTTTAGGTAAGGTTCCGCCGCCAACATGATAAATAACAGAATCGGCACAATACATTATTTTATAACCAGCATTTTTAACTCTCCAGCAAAAATCAATTTCTTCCATGTGAGCAAAAAAATCTTCATCCAAACCACCAAACTTATGGTATACTTCTGCCCTCACAAACATACAAGCACCTGTAGCCCAAAAAATTTCGCAAGTATCATTATATTGCCCATTATCGATTTCAATACTTTGAAATAATCGTCCACGGCAAAAAGGATAACCTAATGTATCTATAAATCCACCTGCTGCTCCAGCATATTCAAACTCATTTTTCGAATAAAAAGATTTAATTTTTGGCTGGCAGGCGGCAATAGACTCATCGCTTTGCATTAAATTTATTATAGGTCTAATCCAATTTTCAGTAACTTCAATATCCGAATTTAATAATATGTAAATATCTGCATCAACTTGTTTAAGTGCGTCATTATAACCTTTTGAAAAGCCACCATTTGTTTTATTAATAATAATTCTTACTTCAGGGAATTTTTTTTTTAGAAACTCAACCGAATCATCCTTTGAGTCATTATCGGCAACAATTACTTCAGCTATATCCTTACTATTTTTAATAACTGCGGGTAAAAATTTTTCAAGAAATTTTTTTCCGTTCCAGTTTAAAATAACAACAGCAACCCGCATATATAAATAATTAGTTGAAACAGCTTACAATTAAAAAGTTTACAAACATACATTTTTTTTCAATTTTATACAAATTTTAGTTTTAAAAATATTCTATAATGTTAATGATTTTATGTAATTTTGCAATTTGCAATTTGAAGATTATTATAGTAGATGACAGAACATATTGATATTAAGAAATCTATAAATACTATAGAAGAAGCTATTGCTGACATTAAAATTGGCAAGGTAGTAATAGTAGTTGATGACGAGGACCGCGAAAATGAAGGCGATTTTATTACTGCTGCTTCTGTAGTTACTCCCGAAATAGTCAATTTTATGGCTAAATTTGGCAGAGGGCTTATTTGTGCACCACTAACTGAAAAGCGTTGTGAAGAGCTTGGGCTCGATTTGATGGTTGCTAATAATACTTCAACACATGCTACCCAGTTCACTGTTTCTGTTGATTTGCTTGGGAATGGCTGTACTACCGGTATTTCAGTATCTGATAGAGCTAAAACTCTTAATGCTTTAGCTAATCCTAACACAAAACCAGACGAATTAGGAAGACCAGGTCATATTTTCCCTTTAAAAGCCAAAGAACATGGTGTGTTGCGAAGAGCAGGTCATACCGAAGCGGCAATTGACCTCGCAATTTTGGCTGGTTTTAATCCTGTTGGTGTATTAGTCGAAATTATGAACGAAGACGGCACTATGGCTCGATTGCCCGATTTAATACCTATAGCTAAAAAATTTGATTTAAAAATTATTACAATAAAAGACCTTATTGCTTATAGAGTTAAAAATGAAAGTCTTATTGCTCACGAAACTGAGGTTGACTTTCCTACTGATTATGGACATTTTAGGTTGCACTCTTTTCGACATATTACTACTAATAATATTCATGTTGCTTTGGTAAAAGGCAGTTGGGATAAAGATGAACCTATTTTAGTAAGAGTACATTCGTCTTGTTTTACTGGTGATGTTTTAGGTTCTCGTCGTTGCGATTGCGGCGACCAACTTCATACTTCAATGCGTATGGTTGACAAAGCAGGTAAAGGTATTGTTTTGTATATGTTTCAGGAAGGCAGAGGTATTGGTTTATCTAATAAACTTAAAGCTTACAAATTGCAGGAACATGGCATGGATACCATAGAAGCTAATATAGCCTTAGGGTTTAAACCTGATGAAAGAGATTATGGAATTGGAGCTCAGATATTAAGAGCTTTGGGAGCAAATAAAATTAAGCTAATTACTAATAATCCTACTAAGAGAGTCGGGCTAACAGGTTATGGTATTGAAATTTTAGATAACGTACCTCTTATTATTGAACCTAACCAATACAATAAATTTTATCTTAAAACCAAACAAGATAAAATGGGGCATACTCTTCATATTGATAATAAGTAGATTATTTATTTAGTTTTGTTATTTTATTTTGCTTTTTAATCTAAAAAGATTATAAAAACTATCAAATTCTTTTCTGTAAAAAATGCCCACACCTTGTGTATATGGGGCGCTATTGTCGAGCAACTCAGCATTATTAGCTTTACTAAAGGCTTTTACTCTGAACCTGCCGTCATCAGTTAGTTTATATTCTAAATTAACATCACCAATAATATTACTTGCTTGAGTATTATTATGATTATTGTTACCAGCCATTCCAAGATTACCATCTATTATTAATCTGTCGTTGAGAAATTGAGTCTTTAAAGCTACTTCAACTTGGTCGCTGTTCAGTTCATCGCCAGGACGATAGTTAAATCCAACATCAAAATTGTTGCTAATCTGCGACAGCCAGTTGCTCAACTGGCTTGAAAGCATTTCGAATGAAGTATTGCCAACACCAGTACCTAAAGGATTATCATAAGTATTTTGTTTTGGTAAAAAACGGTTCATAACCATTAAAGAGAATACCTGTCTTATCATTTCTTGCTCATCAGTAGTATCAATAACACTGTTGAAAATTTCTTTAGTACTTTCGTCAGCACCGGGTAATTGTATTCCAAAAGAGATGTCGGGATTAAACAGACTGCCTCTTAATCCGAGTATACAATTAACAGGTATCTTTTGTCTGTATTTGCTTGAAGAATCAATGTGCATAACGAGGTCGTAAAGTGGAGCGCGAGGTTTGTCGTATATAGCACGCAAAGATGTATTTGCTTCAAAAGGGTCGCCATTCCACGAAATAATGCCCCCTTTAGCTATTTTGAAATGTTTATTAATAACATTTTCAAAAGTAAACAGATAATCGCCTTCGCTAATAGTATATTCGCCAAACATAGAAAAGTCGCCACTTGTAGTAACGTTCATCAATAAATTGCCATTGCCTCTTGCAGTAATAACATCACCAATTTTAGGGTCAAATTCAATTTTAACCTCAGCTTCGGGTGTAGCTTCAAGATTAATTTTTAATTCAATGCCACTTTCATTTTCAAATAATTTTTCAGTAATCTGATTTTCGCTGCTGTCGCGTTTAATAAAATAAATAAAATCGTTTTCCGAAATTTCGCTTGAGCCGCTAAAAGGCAAAATAATACGGGTTCCTCGCTCAGTTTTTGCATAAATATCCATCAAAATATTATCGGGGGTACCCTTAATATTCATATTGCCGCTCGCAAAAGCTTGCCCATAAAAAAGTTCATTCTGAGATGAATTTGTATTTAACACCGTAAATTTTTCGGGTTTAATATTTATATCGAATTGAAAATCATTAAAATTATTGTGAGTAACAACGCCACTACACTCGGCTTTGCTACCTTTGAACTGATTTATGATATTATTGTCATATACAATTAAACTGTCGAACGAAAAAGAAGTAGGAGTAGCAAATATTTTACCCATAAGCGAATAATCAGTACCAATATAATCAATATGTATACCAACGTGATATAAATTAAGATAACCTTTTAATTCAGGAGTTGAAGTTTTTCCTTCAAGTCTGAATTTCCCGCTAGCTTTTCCTCTAAAATTAGAAGCTATCCCCGATAAATAATCGGAAATAGCATTTAATTTAAAATTATTAATGTCGATATCTATGTCGTAATTATTATCTTTTTTATTTGGATAAAAGTAACCATTAACAGCAAGCGGAATATTTTCGCCAATATTACCTTTGTAAATAATGTCGGCATCAATCATAATTCCTTGTTTTAAATAATCCCAACTACTTTTCAAAGCCATAGTGCCAAGATAATCGTTATTAAAAGCAAAATTTTTGATTTTTAAATCAGAATAAAAATTAATAGTATTATAAATATCCAATAAATCAACAGTACCTTCCATAACTCCGTCAGCGTCAATACCGTAACTAATGAAAAGGGAATCTAAATTCGAGATATTGAATTCCGTAAATTTCACATTAAGTTTATCATATTTATTTTCTGAAATTTTACCATTAATACTGAAATTTTGTTTTTTATTATCAATTTGCAGGTTATTGATATTTATTGAGGTTGTGTCGATAATTATAGTATTCCCGGCTATAATATTCCATAAAGTATCCTGAATAATAATTGTAGAATTATAAAAGCCAGCTTCAATAACAGAAGAATTTTTAAACATTGAATAACCTTCAATATTGCCACTGTTTCTGCCTTTCAAATGGGAGTTATCCCATTTGAAGCCAAATAAAATGCTGTCGTTTTTTGCTTCACAAACAACTACAACATTTTCGGCAATAATATTATTTGTAATAAATAAATCTGACAAATTAAGATTAAGATTAATAATTTTATTTTCAGTTTTGCCATTAATAATTACATTACTAAATTTTCGTTTCGAGAAAATTACTTCATCTGAAGTACTTGAAATTTCGAGATTACTGTTAACCGAATTATATGTACCTTTAATAGATGTGTTAGGAGATATTTTTAAATTAGGTATAAACATATCGCAAAGTGAATTAACATCTTTTAAAATTATATTATAGGAAAAATTTTCGGGAGGTATATTATATTCTTTATTTTCTTTTGTCGATAAAGCATACGAAGGCAAATAATCGTCCAAAAACTTATCAAGAGAAGCAGGTAAATCTCCAAATTTAAAATTTCCCGAAATGTTAGCGTCGGCAATATCTGAAATTAATTTTAAGTTTTTAATGTTATTAATTTCTTTTTCAACATATAATTTTATGCTGTTTATATTATAATTTTTATTTCCTTCAAAATAAGATAAATCTTTAATTTGAATATCACCATAAAAATTATCAATATTATCACCTTTAAATCGGAAGTCTAAATTAGCAGAAATTATAGGTGTAGAGTCGCGTTGAACAAGATTTAATTTCGACAAGTAAGTGTTATTTAATTTAGCTTTAAAATTAAAGTAGGGGAGGGAGTCTGAATAATCAACAAGTCCTTTAAAATCAAGATTTATATAAGGGTCGTCGATAAATAAATCGCCATTGAATTTTTTTTCGGCCATATCGCCCGAAATATTAATATTCTTATAGCAATAATTGTTAAATTCGATAGAGTCAATAACTCCATTCAGTTTAGCTTTAATATTAGAAGAACTCAATCCGCTACCTGAAATATTGAATTTTATACTTGCTTTTTGGAGTTTGCTACTTGGTGGCGTTAATGCCCCTAAATTAAATGCTATTGTTTGTAAATCGCCATTATAACTAAATTTTTCTTTAGTATTAGTTTTTTTAAGGTTCAAATCAGTTTTTACAGAGCCTAAATCAGTGAAAAACTGAGCTTTAGCAACAAAATTATTTACAAAACCTGTAAATATACCTATGATTTTAATATTACCTAATTTTTCAATTTCTCCGGGTATTTCAATAAATGATGGTTTACCATTAACTAAAGGGAGTGAAAAAGATTTAATGTCAGTACTATTACTTGTTAGCTTTTCGACATTAGCATTTATAAAAGTTTCGTTAAAATCGGGTAATCCAACCATAGTTATATTACCCAAAAAACTTGTAGAATTACCATATTTAATATTTAAGTTTTTTGCTTTAAAATTAGATATTTTACCTTTTAAACTTCCGTTAAATTGAAGTTTAGCACTCATACCAGCAATATCAGGTGCAAAAAAACTCAAGTCTTTGAAGCTGATTACAGAGTTTTTAAGATTTGAACGTATTAAAACACTATCAATAAAATAATTAAAACTTGAAAAACTATTTGCTGAAAAATTTAAATCTCCTTTTAATATTGTGTTAGATGTTTGAAGTAAAAAATCAGATAAATCAATAAAACCGTTCGATAATTTTAATTTTCCATTTAATTTGCTTAAATTCAGACCACTTTTTTCGATAAAACTTAAATTATTAATTTTTCCTGAAATCGTATCGTTATTGATTTTTAAATTATTTGCTTTTAAATTTAATTTTTTCAGTTCAATATCATCGTAATTTATGTAAGAGGTATCATCAATTAATTTATTTTCATTTTTATAAATAAATTCAGAATTAATAATATTTATGCCTCTTACGTTCAGTTTTAAAGGCTTAGATTCTTTTTTAGAAGTAGTGTCAGTTTCCGAAAAATAATCTGCAATAAAAGCATAATTCCAGTCATCTTCATCTTTGTAGCGAACAAGGTTTATTATTGATTCTTTTAAATATACTTCCTGAATATCAAAAATATTTTTTCTGAT
>CAZDEU010000076.1:0-12643 GCA_964504265.1 uncultured Bacteroidales bacterium | reverse complement strand
TTAATTAATAATTATATTAACTTTGTAAAATTCGTAATTAAAAAATCTTATAATATTATGACATCAAATATTTTCAAAATCAGCAAAGCGTTAATATCATTAATAATGATATTCTTTTTTCAACTTTGTTTTCAACAAAGTTATGCACAAAGTTTTAAATTAGGCGCATCAAATTTGACAGACGAATTTGTTGACCAAATGGTTGTTGCTTTTTATCCAGGTTGTGATTTTGGCATTGATCCATACGATGCAACAAAATTGTGGAATTCAGAATCATCAATGCCAAACTTTTATTCAGCATTAGGTCCTAATTCTGAACCTTACACAATAAATATGTTACCTGTATTAGATGATACAACTATTTATATAACACTTGGGTTTGCTGTAACTATATCAGATGATTATCATATTACTTTTATTGAAAGTTCTGGTTTACTTGCTGGCACTGAAATAACACTTATTGATTCGATACAACATATACATACCGATATGCTTGGAACTTCGCCCGATTACACCTTTTATATGGCTAATAACAGTTGTTACGGTTCTGAACCACAATGTATAGGCAGGTTTTATTTGAAAATCTATTACCCTTCGTCTACCCCTGGTGTAAAAACAAAAACTATACAACCCGCTCCTTATTGCAAAGGGCAAAATATTACAATAAATTACACAGCTACAGGTACTTTTGACCCCTCAAATGTTTTTACTGCTGAACTTTCGGATGCTTCAGGAAGTTTTAGCACAGCTACTATTCTTGGAAGTGTTACATCATCCTCGTCTGGTGCAATTAATGCCCTAATACCAACATCAATACCTACAGGTACGGGATATAGAATAAGAGTTAATTCTACTAACCCACAATTTACTGGTGTACCAAATACAACCGATTTGAAAATTGGTACAATACCAAATGTAACTTATACAGGTTCAATTCCACAACAATGTTCTAATGGCTCTCCAATAAACTTATTTTCTTATGGAAGCGTTTCGCCTACCGGCGGTTATTTTGAAGGCAATGGAGTTACAAATAATAATTTTAATCCTTCAATTGCCGGCTCTAATGGTAGCCCGTATACTATATCTTACATTTACAACGATTTTGCTGGTTGTGCCGATACAGCTTACAATACTGTTGTAGTGAATCCTAAGCCTAATGTAAGTTTTAGCGGTACGCTTCAAGCTCAATGTGAAAACTCAACTTCTTATGATTTAACAGCCGATGCAATTGTTTCGCCTGCTGGTGGTTATTTTTCTGGTATAGGTGTTAACGGTAATATTTTCAATGCTTCTTTAATACCTACTTCTCAAAATAATGCAACAATATATTATGTATATAATGATGCAAACGCTTGTATTGATTCTGCTTCAAATACAATTGTTATTAATGACATTCCAACAGTTAGCATAAACAATATTGACCCAATGTACTGCAATTACAACAGCGATATAGTCTTTTTCGGAACTCCTTTTGGTGGTACTTTTACTATTGACGGCGTTATTGGAAATGTTTTCAGTCCTTCCTCGCTTGGGTTAGGCACACACACAGTTATTTATACTTATACTGATGTCAATTCTTGCTCAAATTCTGTAACTGTTTATGTTGATGTAGATGAATGTATAAATATTGACGATATTAATGATAATAACTACGACAAAACTTTTATTTATCCAAATCCTTCTAATGATTTTATAAATATTATAACTGCTAAAAACACACATTATAATATTAGTATTTATAGTATTACAGGACAAAAAATATATGAAACTTATATTTCTGATAATCAAAATATTACAAATCATCAAATTAATGTAAAAGAGTTTAATAAAGGAGTTTATTTTATTAAAATTGATTCTGGAAATTATTCTGAGAATTTTAAAATTGTTATTGGATTATAAGGTATTGTTTTTCACTTTATAAATTATTCTTTTTTAGTAATTCTGAAAAAAGAAAATATTATAAGCAAATTTAAATATTTTATTATTAAATTTATTTGTACTTTTGCAGATAAATAATGTGATTGTTTAAAATACGTTTTCGGATGTATTAATACAGCAATCGTTGATTAAACAATTTTTTTTGAAAAAATGAATTATATATTAGTGGTTTTTAATAAAAATATAAAAGTGAAAATAATTTTTACATTTTTAATGATTATTTCAGCACTAATTTTAGTTTCGTGTAATGGCAATAATGCAAAAGAAAATCTTTCGACCGATTTGGTTAAAAACCCAAATACTGCATCAGGTAAAATTACTAAAGATATACTTCCTATATTTGAATTTGAAGAAGAAGAACATGATTTTGGCAGAATTGTGGAAGGCGAAAAAGTAACATATAGCTTTAAATTTAAAAATGTAGGTAAATCTGATTTGTTGATTAGTCATGGGCATGCTAGTTGCGGATGTACTGACCTTGAATATCCAAAAACTCCTGTAAAACCTGGCGAAACATCGCATGTATCAGTTACTTTCGACAGTAAAAATAGGCAAGGTATTAATACTAAAACTATTAGTTTAGTAGCTAATACTCAGCCAAACGAAAAAATATTAAAAATTACAGCAAACATTGTTTCACCCTAAAATAATAATATGAACATTTTACTAAGTATTTTATTACAAGCTGAAACCCCCAAAAGTGGAGGTGGTTTTGGTGCTTTTTTACCATTAATTCTTATAATTGTTGTTTTTTACTTTTTCTTTATTAGACCTCAAACAAAAAAGAACAAAGAATTAAAAAAGTTCCGTGAAAACTTAAAAAGAGGCGACAGAGTTATAACTATTGGCGGCATACATGGAAAAGTGCTTGAAGTATCTGAAACTAATGTAGTAATTGAAGTTGAGGGGCAAAATCGCCTTAAAATGGAAAAAGCTGCTATTGCCCAGCAATATTCAGGCGAAGAAATTGCTCAGAAATAATTGAAAAATTTGAAAATTTATAATACGTTCTTTCCATGGTTAATGAAAATCAATCTGGATTAAGCACTAAATTATTGCCAGGTAAAAAGAATCGTTATGAATTTTTTATTTTTTTATTATGTGTTCTTTTTGCTTTTATAACTTGGTTAATGATTGAGTTATCGAAAGAACATACTGCCGAAGTATCTTATCCTCTTGAATATATTAATCTTGAAAAAAATAATCTTTTAATTTCAGAAGTTCCAGAATATATTAGTGTTCTTATTACTGAAAACGGTTATAAGATTGCAAGAATGAAATATTTCGAGAAATTAGATACTTTAAAAATCGATGTAAATAAACTTAAGTTTACAAAAGAAGGTAATTTTTTTAAAGCTTGGGCAAGAGCTAGGCAAATACTAAATATGAACCAAAAGCAATTAAACGGTAAACGTGTAAGCGCTATTAAAACTGATACTCTTTTTTTTATGTTTGAAGCTATATTTGAAAAAAAAATTAAGGTATTGCCCGATTTAAACCTGAGTTTCGCTAACGGTTTTGAACAAGCAGATTCAATTATTGTACAACCAAAGAATGTAAGCATCAAAGGCTATCAGGACGCTCTAAATGAAGTTGAAAGTATAAAAACTGAATATAAAAAAATTAAAGATATTAATTCAAGTCAAAAGATTTATCTTAATTTAACTCATATTAATAATAAAAAAATTATTGATATTACACCCGATAGCGTTAAAATTATTATTCCTGTAAAAAACATTAATTCAAATAATTAAGCTATGCTGAAAGTAGCTTTAACGGGAAATATAGGCAGCGGAAAAACTACAGCTTCAATAGTTTTTAAACTTCTAAATGTGCCTGTATTTGATGCCGACATTGTAGCAAAACAACAGTACAATAAAATAGAAGTTGTTACAAAATTGACCGATGCTTTTGGACAAAATATTCTTACTAATAATGTCGTCAATAAAACTTTTCTTGCTAAAGCAATTTTTAATAATGATATAAAATTAAAAACCTTAACAAATATAATTCATCCGCTTGTTAAAATTGAATTTAAAAATTGGTGCCAGCAACTTCCTGATAATACTAAATATTGCCTGCACGAATCGGCTATTATATTTGAAGGTGGTTTTGATGAAAACATTGATTATGTTATTATTATTACTGCTCCCGAACACTTACGTTTTGAAAGAGTGAAAAAAAGAAATAACTGGAAAGATAGCGAAATAAAAGCGCGTGAAAAAAATCAGTGGGACGAGCAAAAAAAAATCAAATTAAGCGATTTTGTTATCATTAATGATGAACAACAAGCATTATTACCACAAATAATTTCACTTAATAAAAAATTAAATATTTTATCAGATGGAAAACAATTATCATAACCAACAGGCAATCTCAGTTACAAAATCAGCACTACCAAATGCTACGACAGTACTTGTTTTGGGAATTATATCAATAATATTATGCAGTTTTATTGGTTTAGTACTTGGCATTATAGCGATGGTACTTTCAAAAAAAGATTTGAAGCTATATAATAATAACAGCGAAGCATATACTTTAGAGTCATATAATAATCTTAAATCAGGCAGAACTTGTGCTATTATTGGGGTTGTATTATCTTCAATTGTTTCTGCTTTTACAATTATTTACTTAATAATTATTTTTGGATTTATTGGTTTTGCTGCTTTGTCAGGAATTAATTAAATATTAAATTTTATGAACGAACATATAGGCATTGGCTCAAGAGTTAAGCATCAAACTTTTGGTGCAGGGGTCGTAATTCAAATTAAAACTGATTCATACGAAATAACTTTTATTGAGCATGGCATTAAAAATATTATGAAAGATTCTCCTGGACTTCAGATTATTGAGGCTGTTGAAACACCCGATGGACTTATAAGTTACGAAAAACTTGAAAGAAGATTAATTAAAATATTGCGTGATTTTTCTGACATTCAGGAAACCGTGCCTATGGCTGGCAAGTGGACAGGTGGTAAACTCATTTTACAGCCTAGCGACAACAGCTTAAAAGAAAAAGAAATGCCAATTGAGGCTTTTTTCCATAAAATTGTTATGATACGCGACCGACTTAGAGTTATGGAACAAAGAGTTAATAGCAGCGATTTGGAAGACGAAGAAAAAGTTAATATTCAGCAGTATATTACTCGAATTTATGGTAGTCTCACCTCATTTAATATATTGTTTAAAAACAAAGATGATAATTTTGTTGGCGACAAAAAAGAGTAATACCTTTTAAATTGTTTACACTAAATTTTATTAATCAACGTTAGATATTGTTGGAAAAAACATTTATAGTGAATAAACTGAGGAGTTTCCTTTTAATTTTGCTAAACATTCAGTTCATTTTTCCTTTACTGAGCCAAACTGGGGGAAATAATACTTATGAGTTTCTAAATATTGCAAATTCAGCAAGAGTAGCTGCTTTGGGCGGTAATTTTGTTTCAGTTAAAGATGATGATATTAATTTATCATTATCAAATCCCTCATTAATCAATAAAAAAATGCACAATTTCCTTAGCCTTAGCTTTATTGATTATTATTCAGATATTACAGCAGGCTATTCAACATATTCAAGAACATTCGACAAATATGGAAGTTTTGCCGCTACATTGCAGTTTATTAATTATGGAAAATTTTTAGAAGCTGATGCGACAGGCGAAACTTACGGTGAATTTTCAGCCGGCGAATATGCTTTGAACCTTGGCTGGGGCAGGCAACTTGATTCATCATTCCTAATAGGAGCTAATTTAAAATTTATTTATTCAGACCTTTATATCTATAACTCATTTGGTATAGCTACCGATATTTCAGCTACTTATTTTTCGTCTAAGCGAAATTTTGCTACATCTTTAATATTAAAAAATATTGGACGGCAAATTGTAGGTTACAGAAATGGTAACAGCGAAGCATTACCTTTTGAAATACAATTAGGTTTATCTAAAAAATTAGAACATACACCTATACGATTTAGTATTTTAGCTAATAATCTTCAAAAATGGGATTTAACATGGGATGCTCCCGACGAGCTTTATCCATCTTCTAATATTATTACAGGCGATACTCTTAGCGAAAAACGTTTCAGTAAATTTTTAGATAAAGGAATGAGACATTTAGTTTTTGGTGCTGAGATTATGCCATCAAAAAATTTAAGACTACGCTTGTCGTATAACTATCGCAAACGCAAAGAACTAAAGGTTGATTCAAAGCCTGGATTTACTGGTTTTGCATGGGGTATTGGAATTAGAATTTCAAAATTCAGAATTGATTATGGTCGCTCTGTATATCATCTTGCAGGCGCACCTAATAATATTAGCATTACTACAAACTTAGGTGATTTCTTCGATAAATAATGCAACATTTTTAGTTTTAATGATTTTTAATTTTAATTATAAAAATATGCAAAAAACATCATATTTTTGCAAACTCAAAATAACGCTATCTTAAGAGCAAGGAACAAAATGATAAACCGACGGATTTGTAGAGTAAAAACAATGCAAACACTTTTTGCATATTATGGAGATGAGGCAGCCCAAATTAACGTTTATGAAAAAAAACTGAATTATAGCCTTGATAAAATTAAAGAATTATTTATTTGGCAATTGTCTTTTTTAATTAATATTTTTGAATTTGAAAGAAACAGAATTGAAGAAGCAAAAAATAAATATTTGCCGAGCGAAGTAGACCTTAACCCAAATATGAGATTTATTGATAATGCTGTTATAAACAAAATATCAGAAAATAATGAATTTCGACGTAAAGAAGAAAATTTTCATATTTCGTGGACCGATAATACCGAATTAATTCGTTCTGTTTTAAATTCAATTAAAGGCAGCAATTTATATATCAAATATATGAATAAAGCTGATAATGATTTTGCTAAAGACAGAACCTTTATTCATAAAATATTTGCTGAAGTAATTGCCGAATCATCTCCTCTAATGCAATTTTATGAAGAAAAAAATATTTTTTGGGCCGATGATGATTACGATAATATTTCTTATGCAATTATTAAAACTTTAAAAGCAATAACACCCGATTTTACTGCCGATACTCCTCTCCCACATTCTACTAAAAAAGCTGAAGAGGATGAAGCTGAAGTTAAAGATTTTGCCCGTGAACTCTTCAGAAAAACTATTATTAACAGTAATGAATTTCTTCCTTTAATTGATAACAATACCAGTAATTGGGAAGTAGAACGAATTGCTTTTATTGATATTATCCTTTGTCGTATGGCTTTAACCGAGTTTACTCAATTTTCGTCAATACCTATTAAAGCAACTATGAACGAATACATTGAAATATCTAAAATGTACAGTACCCCTAAAAGTAGTAATTTTATTAATGGAATACTTGACAAACTTGCTTCACAGTTAGAAAACGAAGGAAAAATCAAAAAGAAAGGCAGAGGTTTAATTGGATAACAAAAAGTAAAAAAAAACTCCTGAAACATATTCAGGAGTTTTACATATATAGATAAAATAAATATTAAACTACACCTTGGTCAATCATTGCCTGAGCAACTTTTAAGAAGCCTGCAATGTTAGCACCTTTAACATAATTTACATATCCATCGCTGGTTTTGCCATGTTTACAGCATGCTGCATGAATATTTATCATTATTTGATGTAGTTTCTGGTCAACTTCTTCGGCTGTCCAACTAAGTTTCATAGCATTTTGTGTCATTTCTAAACCTGATGTTGCTACACCACCTGCATTTGAAGCTTTACCAGGGGAAAAGAGAATTTTGTTCTTTTGAATAATCTCAATAGCTTCAGGAGTTGAAGGCATATTAGCACCTTCGGTAATGCACATACAACCATTATTAACAAGATTTTGAGCATCTTCTTTGCCAAGCTCATTTTGAGTAGCACAAGGCAGAGCAATGTCGCATTTAACTTCCCATGGTCTTTTGCCAGCAACAAATTTGGCTGAAGGGAATTTATCGGCATAAGGTTTTACAATATCCTGATTTGAAGCTCTTAATTCGAGCATAAATTTAATTTTATCGCCACTAATACCATCTGCATCATAAATATAACCGTCGGGACCAGAGATAGTAATAACCTTAGCCCCTAATTCAGTAGCTTTGCGAACTGCCCCCCAAGCAACATTACCAAAACCAGAAACACAAACTGTTTTACCTTTAAGGTCGGTACCTTTAGTTTTAAGCATTTCTTGTGCAAAATAAACAACTCCAAAACCGGTAGCTTCAGGACGAACAAGGCTGCCTCCCCAGTTTAAGCCTTTTCCAGTTAAAACTCCAACATGTTGTTGAGTAAGTTTTTTGTACATACCAAACAGATAGCCAATTTCGCGACCACCAACGCCAATATCACCAGCGGGAACATCCATTTCGGGACCAATCAGTTTCCATAGTTCCAGCATAAATGACTGACAAAAACGCATAACTTCATTGTTTGATTTGCCTTTGGGATTAAAATCGGAACCACCTTTAGCGCCACCCATAGGTAAAGAAGTTAAACTGTTTTTGAAAATCTGTTCAAAACCTAAGAATTTTAAAATACTTAGATTAACACTTGGATGGAAACGTAAACCGCCTTTATATGGCCCTATGGCTCCATTAAATTGAATTCTGTAGCCACGATTTACATGAACAACACCTTTGTCATCCACCCAAGGTACTTTAAAAATTAAAACCCTGTCGGGGTCTACAATACGATCTATAATCCCGGCAGCTTCAATCTGCGGATTCTCGTTTACAACTTCCTCGATTGACTCGAGAACTTCGTGGACAGCTTGTAAGTACTCGGTTTCACCCGGGTTTTTCCTTTCAAGCTCAATCATTAACTTTTCAACGTTCATGACCTGAAATTTTTAAATTAAAATTATGTGTTTTATTGTTACAAAATTAACATTGTGAATTTTATAACAGTACAAAGTTAAATAAATAAATTACATTTTAAATAAAACTGAAAAATATTTTTACAAATTATAAATTCAATAATATATACAATTACAATTTATCAACACCTCTAATAAAAGTATCAGGAGCATATAAGCCAGCATCCAGTTTCTTTTTAACTTCAACAAAAGATTTAATAGTATAATCAACATCTTCTAAAGTATGAACTGCTGTAGGAATAATTCTAAGCAATATAACGCCCTTAGGTACAACAGGATAAGTAACAATAGAGCAAAAAATTCCATAATTAGAACGAAGTTCATAAGTAATTTGAGTAGCTTCGGATACTCCACCAGCAAGAAAAATAGGAGTTACAGGCGATTGGGTATTACCAAGATTAAAACCTGCATTACGAAATCCTGTTTGTAAAGCATTTACTATAGTCCATAATTTTTCTCTTAATTGAGGTTGGGTTTTAATAAGTTCAAGACGTTTCATTAAACCGAAGACCAAAGGCATAGGTAATGATTTTGCATAAATTTGCGAACGTAAATTATAAGTAAGATAGTCAATAACTTTTTTCTTACTTGCAACAAAAGCACCAATAGCTGCAAATGCTTTAGCAAAAGTACCAAAATAAACATCAATTTCGTCTTGAACTCCAAAATGTTCGCCAGTACCTCTACCTCCTTTACCCATTGTACCACAACCGTGAGCATCATCAACTAACAAACGAAATTTGAATTTCTTTTTTAATTCAGTAATTTCTTTAAGTTTACCTAGATCGCCCGACATACCAAAGACACCTTCGGTAATAACCAGAATACCACCGCCTGTTTCATTTGTTATACGAGTAGCTCTTTCAAGTTGCTTTTCCAAATTTTCAATATTATTGTGCGGAAAAACAAATCGTTTTCCAATATGCAGCCTCATGCCATCAATAATACAGGCGTGAGCTTCGCTATCATAAACAATAACATCTTTACGATCAACTAATGAATCAATAATAGAAACCATACCTTGATAACCATAATTAAGCAGAAAACAACTTTCTTTTTGAGCAAAATCGGCAAGTTCACGTTCGAGTTGTTCGTGATATTTAGTTTGTCCCGACATCATCCTCGCACCCATTGGGTAAGACAAACCCCACTTAGCAGCAGCTTCGGCATCAGCTTTTCTAACCTCGGGATGATTAGCCAGTCCAATATAATTATTTAAACTCCAAACGAGATGTTCTTTGCCATTAAACAACATTTTGTTAGAAATTTCACCTTCGAGTTTTGGGAACATAAAATAACCATGAGCTGATTCTTGGTATTTTCCTAAATGCCCCTTGTTTTCATCTATTTTACTAAAAATATCCATTGTACAATTATTAAAATTTTTATTATGCTGCAAAACTAATATTATTTTAATTCACTTAAAAGAACTTATTTTTTTTTATTAAAATCAAACTTTAAATTAATTTTTGAATCTGAACAAAAGTATTATAATCTTCGGGGGTATTTACATTGAATAATATTTTATTATCAGTTGTTATAACTTCTTTTTTAATAAATTGAGATAAAATTTTTTTAAGATTTACATCATCTGCTTCAATTTTTAAAAGATAATTACATATAAACTTACTTAAAAGAATAGGATGCCCACCTTTATCATTATATAAAGGTACAACATAACTTTTTTTATTCAAAACCAAAAATAAATCTTTTAATAAAAAATGACTACAAAAAGGATTATCACAATTATGAATAAACACATTATTATCACCAATCATTTTTAACCCAATTTTAATACTTCTAAAACGACCCAGTTCAGGTTTATCATTAACAACAATTTTTATTTTTGTATTATTAAGAATATTATTTTCATTAAAAAAATTGAACAATACAGGATTTGTTACTACAATAATATTATTACAACCAGCCGCAATCATTGATTCTGCAATGTGTTGAACAAAATTTGTATTGTCGTTAAAAGCTAATAGTGCTTTATGTTTTCCCATACGCTCCGACAAACCTGCGGCTAAAATTATTGCCGAAGGAAAAATATTATTTTTATTCATATTGAAATTATTTGCATTATAATTCAAATAATTTATATATTTGAACTCAAAAAAAATTTATAATTTTTTTGCACAAAATAATGAAAAAATATTAACACTTGTAAACCCTATTAATTTAAATGTTTAATCTTATGAAACAAGCATGTTATAAATATTGCACAAAAAATGATAATTAGCATACGAGTTTCATATCATACCTTTGAAAACTAATAAATATTATAATATGAATTTTTTATTAAGTAATTTTAAAACATTTTTAGCAATCACCTTAATTATATTAATAAGTGCTTGCTCAACTCGTACCGAAAAAGCAGAAGATTTAATGAAAACAGGTATTGACTTACATTTTTTAGGAAAATACAACGAAGCTATTAAATGTTATACACAGGCAATAGAAAAAAATCATGATTATGCTGATGCTTATTTTAACAGAGCATGGGCCAAAAGCTCATTAAAAGACTATGAAGGTGCAACAGAAGATTTTACAATGGCAATTAATATTAACAGCACTAATGTTGATTATTATAATGGAAGAGGCTATACCTACCAACTTTCAAGTAATTTCCAAAAAGCAATAGATGATTTTAAAAAAGCAATAGCTATTGACAGTAATTATACACATGCTTATAATAATTTAAGTTGGACAAATAATTCGATTGGTAATTTTGAAGAAGCAATTATGTATTGCGACAAAGTTATTAAGATAGATTCATTGTATTGCAATGCATATAGCAACAGAGGTTTTGCAAAATATAACCTTGGCAAAATTAACGATGCAATTACTGATTATAATAAAGCTATTTCAATTGATTCAAAAAATACTTATGCTATTCTAAACAGAGGTAATGCGTATATTAAATTAGACAGCATTAGTCTTGCATGTAAAGATTTTAATAATGCTTCAGCGCTAGGCGACAAAGAAGCTAAACAACAATTAAATAAATATTGCAAATAAATTTAGTACGAATAATTTTATTTTTTGTCTTTAATAAAACCTGATTCGTCAAATAAATCCCTAAGTTTCATATTTCTTGAAAAATGTATAGTATTTATTCCGAACTTTTCAGCAACAGGTAAATAATAAGCCGTATCATCTATATAAAGAGTTTGCTGAGGTATTAATTTGCTGTTTTTAATTACATGTTTAAATATTTCCTCCTCTGGTTTTCGCATTCCTATTTCGTGCGATAAATATGTTTTGTGAAAAAGCTCTGAAATATGGCTAAATCCAAAAGGTTTTAAAAGAACATTATAAGCAGGTGTATGAATTGCATTTGTATTACTTAATAAACATATAAAATAATTTGCCTTTATTTTGTTTAGCAAATCAATATTCTGTTTATCAAAATCAAGTATTAACGCATTCCAAGCATTATCAATTTGTTGATCACTTAAATTAAAATTAGTCAGTTTGCGGAGCCTATCTCTGAATTGTTCAGATGTAATATCACCTCTGTCAAAATCATCAAATAATTTGTCTTGCTTCAATTGTGTATATACATTATCAAAATCTTTTATTCCATAATTCTTAAATGCTTTGATAGTTAATTCATAATCAATATCAAGCACAACAGCACCAAGATCAAAAATAATGTATTTTATGTTTTTATAATCTGCCATTTTGTACTTTAAATTTATTATTCTGTTGCAAATTTATGAAAACTTATTGAAATGGAAATATTAGTGGAATTTTAGGTTGTTGGTTGTCAGTAGGTCATTAGGTCATTGGTGGTCATTGGTGGTCATTGGTGGTCATTGGTGGTCATTGGTGGTCA
>CAZDEU010000075.1:2463-12661 GCA_964504265.1 uncultured Bacteroidales bacterium | reverse complement strand
TGTGTCCCTGTACTTCCAGAAATCCTCCACAAAACAAAAAAATTATTAGGTTGTGCATAAATTTGCCCTACATCTGTTTTGAGAAAATCATCTACACCATCAAAACGAATTACAGCTTTGTCATTTAACACATTGTCAACTTTAATTGGCTGATTAGCTGTTACAGATTGTAAAACATGATTATTCTTCCCACTTTGGTCTTTCCATTCTGTAACATTTTGCCCTGATAATGTTATGCCAGTATCAGCTTTTAACCAGATTGATAATGAAGAAATGCTACTTGGTATAAAACATTTAAATTTCCTAATTGGTCCCCAAATGCCACTAATACTTCCTCCATTTGCAGATATACGCCAATAATAAGTTTGGTTTTTATCTAACCCCTCAATAAAAAGTGTATCCGATTGTATGTTATTTGAATCAATTATTAAATTGTTGAATGCTATATCGCTTGCAATTTGTGCATTATATGAGGTTGCACCGTCAACAGTATTCCATTTTATTGTTACTGTGGTATCAGCTATTAATTGATTCCACGAGGGATAGTAGCCTGTGGGAGTTTGAGAAAATAAATTAAAAGATGTTAATAATAATATAATGCTAATATACGAATATATTAATAAAATTTTGAAAGTATTTTTTCTCATTTTTATCTATATTATTTTATGTTCTGTTATTAAAAATATATTTATAAAAAATTTTTTAAACTGATCTTTTTTAATTAATTTATAAGCCTTTTAAAGTTCAAAATAAATTTGTGTAATTAAATTCAAAGTTAATAATAATGTTTTCATTATTTAATGATTTATTATATTTTTTTAAAAATTTTTATTTTTTTTGCCATTAATGCTAGCATTTATTAATTTTGCCATTTATTATGCAAATAAAGAATAATACTTCTGTATCAAATTGGAGCGAAATAATACTTCCCCAAAGTGCTTGGTTCAATCTGCGATTGTCGGATCTATGGAGATACCGCGATTTAATTATGCTTTTTGTTAGAAGAGATATTGTTTCAATTTATAAACAAACTATACTTGGTCCATTATGGCATATTATTCAACCGCTTTTAACTACATTGGTTTATACATTTGTTTTTGGTAGTATAGCTAAACTATCAACTGATGGGCTACCTCCAATTTTATTTTATTTGGCTGGTGTAGTTGCCTGGCAATATTTTTCAACTTGCCTAGTTAAAACTTCTGGTACTTTTATTGGTAATGCTCAGATTTTTGGTAAAGTGTATTTTCCGCGATTAACTGTCCCTATATCTGTAGTTATTTCAAGTTTGCTTACTTTTGTTATTCAATTTTGTCTTTTCCTTTGTTTTCTTTTGTACTTTTATTTACAGGGTTATGATATTTATATAACTTATACTGCCCTTCTGTTGCCTATATCTATTATAATTATGGCTTTGCTTGGGCTTGGTATGGGAATTATTATATCTTCATTAACTACTAAGTATAGGGATTTGCAATTTCTTGTTACTTTTGGTATTCAATTATTTATGTATGCTACACCTGTAATATGGCCTATTAGCAGTATACCAGAAAAATGGAAAACTTTGGCTCTTGCTAACCCTATGGCTCCAATTATCGAATCTATAAGAGCTGGTTTCCTTGGTGCAGGCGATTTTACATATTGGCAATTAGCATATAGTGCTTTATTTGCTATCGTTGTTTTTATAATAGGAGTAGTTCTTTTTAATAGAGTCGAAAAGAGCTTTATGGATACTGTTTAAAATCTAATTATGAACGATATAGCTATAAGTATTGAAAATGTTTCAAAACGTTATCGCCTTGGTCTTGTTGGTACAGGTTCACTTAGAGATGACTTAGCTCGTTTTTGGGCTAAAATGCAAGGCAAAGAAGACCCTACTTTAAAAATTGGTCAAGAAAATATTCTTAGTCAAAACAGCGAAGAGAATTTTGTTTGGGCTCTTAAAGATATTAATTTTGAAGTTAAAAAAGGTGAGGTACTCGGTATTATTGGAAAAAATGGAGCTGGCAAATCTACACTTTTAAAACTTTTGTCTAAAGTTACTGCTCCTACATCGGGTGAAATTAAAATTAATGGTCGTATTGCTAGTCTGCTTGAAGTTGGTACAGGTTTCCACCCTGAGCTTACTGGCAAAGAAAATGTTTTTCTGAATGGTGCTATTCTTGGCATGACAAAATCTGAGATTAGATCAAAATTTAAAGAAATTGTAGATTTTAGCGGTATTGGTAAATATATTGATACACCTGTAAAACGTTACAGTAGTGGCATGTACGTCAGGCTTGCTTTTGCTGTTGCAGCTCACCTTGAACCTGAAATTCTTGTTGTTGATGAAGTACTTGCCGTTGGTGATGTCGACTTTCAGAAAAAAGCTCTTGGTAAAATGGGTGAAGTATCAAAAGAACAAGGTAGAACTATTTTGTTTGTAAGTCATAATATGACCGCTATTCAAACTCTTTGCTCAAGAGCTGTTTTACTTCGTAATGGGATGGTTACTGACATCGGGTCTGTTGATGAAATTGTTCATTCGTATCTTAAAAATGAAACAAATAAAAATCTTAATGTTCGCTGGTCAGAGCTGGAAGGTCCTGGTAATGAGTTTTTTACTATTACTGCTGCCAGAATTGTTATTGAAAATGCTTCTGATATAATTACTGTCGAAACTCCTTTTAGATTTGAGTTTGAGTTTATTAGCCATGTACCAGGTAATAAAATCAATTTAAGCTTGCATTTATTTAATGCTTTTGGCGAAAAAGTTTTTAATGTTCTTACACCTTCTTTAGAACTAAGTAATGGCAAATATTTATCTAAATGTTTTGTACCTTCAGATTTTCTTAACGACGGCTTTTATACTGTTGATTTGATGTTTGTTCAGGACGTTTCGCTACCTTTGCTTAACGTTAAAGATTTACTTGCTTTTGAAGTTAACGATATCCCTCGTCAAGGCTTGTGGGTTGGCAAATGGGAAGGTGCTGTTAGACCAAAACTAAATTTTTCAATTATTAATGCTTAAATTTGTAATTATTTTTAATTTATATTTTATTTTCTATATATGATACCTGTTACTAAAACTTTTTTACCACCTTTAGCTGATTATGTTAAATATCTCGAAAAAATTTGGGAAAACGGCTGGATTACAAATAATGGCGAAATGTTGAATTTGCTTGAAAAACGTCTTTCTCTTTTTTTTCAAAACCCTAATTTTTGTCTTGTTAATAATGGCACTGTAGCTCTTCAAATTGCAATTAAAGCCTTTGATTTAAAAGGTGAAATTATTACTACGCCTTTTAGTTATGTTGCTACTACTTCAAGCATTTTTTGGGAAGGATGTAAACCTGTTTTTGCTGATGTTGATGATAAAACTTTTACTATTAATCCACAAAAAATTGAAGATAGTATTACTGCAAAAACTTCTGCAATCATAGCTACTCACGTTTATGGTAATCCCTGCGATATTGAAGCTATTGACGATATTGCTAAACGTAAAGGTTTAAAAGTTATTTATGACGCTGCTCATTGTTTTGGTGTTAAATATAAAGATAAACCGATTGCTAATTATGGTGATGCTTCAATTCTAAGTTTTCACGCAACAAAATTATTTCATACTGTTGAAGGTGGCGCTTTGTTAACGCCTCATGCCGATATTATTAAACGTTTTATGTTTATGAGAAATTTTGGGCATAATGGTGAGGAAAAATTTTTTGGACCCGGTATTAATGGCAAAAATTCTGAAGTTCATGCTGCTATGGGTTTATGTGTGCTTGATAATATTGATAAAATTCTTGAAAAAAGAAAATTTCAATATTTGAAATATCTTAACTTTTTCAAAGATTATACTGATGATTTTCAATTAATTAAAATAAGAGATAATACTGATTATAATTATGCTTATTTCCCATTGGTTTTTCCAAATGAAAAATCTTTACTTCATGTTAAAAGAAAACTAAACGAAAAAAATATTTATCCTCGCCGTTATTTTTACCCTTCTCTTAATAAACTAAATTATCTTGATTATCAAAATATTCCTGTTGCGGAGTCTTTGTCTACCCGCGTAATTTGTCTTCCGCTTTTTTATGATTTAAAAAATGATGATATTGATATGATTTGTGATATTATTAAAGTTGAGTTTTTTAAAGTTTATTCAAAATCTTTGTAATTAATGAACCATAATCATTTTAAATATAAAAAAATTCTAGTACTATCCGATAATATCGACATTGCTAAAGCTTTTGTCGAAATTATTTATAAATTTAACATACCTTTAAATATTTTTACTTTTAAAACTAGTAATAAGCAGTTTTTAATTAAAGACATTGTTTTTACTCCTTTTTTGTTTAAAAATAATATTGAATATGTTTTAACTAATTTCGATTTATTGTTTTCGCTACATTGTTTGCAAATTATTCCATCCAAAATTGTTAATTCTATTAAATGTATTAACATTCACCCTGGTTTTAATCCTTATAACCGTGGATGGTTTCCTCACGTTTTTTCAATTATTAATGGTTTGCCTGCCGGAGCTACAATTCACGAAATGGACGAGCAAATTGATAATGGTCCTGTAATAGCTCAAAAAAAAGTTGCCGTTATGCCTTCAGATACTTCTTTATCTCTTTATGATAAAATTAAATGTGCTGAAATTGAATTAATTGAACAAAATATTTTGGATATTTTATCAGGTGATTACACTACTTCAGAAGTAAGTGGAGGAAATATTAATACTAAAGCAGATTTTAAAAATTTATGTTTTATTGATATTGACGAAATTACTACTTTTGGCAAAGCAATTAATAAATTAAGAGCTTTATCGCACAGCGATTATAAGAATGCTTATTTTATTGATGATGAAACAGGAAAGAAAATTTTTGTAAAAATTGAACTGAATGCTGAGTGAGTTATATAGACTAAATTTTAATTTTTTACTATTAAAAAGGTTTATTTTAATATATTTAATATTTTAATATATGCAGAATAAAAAAATATGTTTGGTAACCGGTGCTGATGGTTTTATTGGGTCACATTTAACTGAGCTTTTATTAAATAGCGGATATAAAGTTAAAGCTTTAGCTTTGTATAATTCTTTTAATAATTGGGGTTGGTTAGAAGATATTTGTGACTCGCCTGATTTGGAAATTGTTACAGGTGATGTAAGAGACGCTCATTTTGTGAAACATATAATGAAAGATGTTGATACTGTTTTTCATCTCGCTGCTCTTATTGCTATTCCTTATTCATACATTGCACCCGATAGTTATGTGGACACAAATATTAAAGGAACACTCAATATTTGTCAGGCTGCTAAAGAATATGGCAATATTAGAGTTTTAAATACTTCAACATCAGAAGTATATGGTACAGCCTTATATGTTCCTATCGACGAAAAGCATCCTAAACAACCACAATCCCCTTATTCTGCCACTAAAATTGGTGCTGATGCTATTGCAATGAGCTTTTATAATGCTTTTAATTTGCCTATAACAAATGTTAGACCTTTTAATACTTATGGTCCAAGACAATCTGCTCGGGCAATTATCCCTACAATTATTACTCAGATTGCTGCGGGTAAAAAAACGATAAAAATAGGAGATTTATCGCCAACTCGCGATTTTAATTATGTTAAAGATACTGTTGAAGGTTTTTTAGCTATTGCTAATAGCAACGATACTATTGGAAAAGAAATTAATATTGCTTCTAACTACGAAATATCTATTCACGATACTTTACTTCTAATTAAAGATATTATGAATAGTAATGTTCAGTTTGTTGTTGATAATGAACGTATTAGACCTGAAAAATCTGAAGTTTTTAGATTATATGGCGATAATAGTTTAATAAAGAAATTAACAGGATGGGAACCAAAATATAATTTAAAACAAGGCTTAGCCGAAACTATAAATTGGTTTTCGGATGCTAATAATCTTAAAAAATACAAAACTGATATTTATAATGTTTGAATAATAATGGATAATATTTCGATTATACAAAAAATTAGGCAACTATTTAATTCTGTTAATGCTGATTTTATTCCATTACATACTCCAATATTTTGTGGTAATGAAAAAAAATATTTAAACGAATGTATTGATACTACTTTTGTTTCGAGTGTTGGTAAATTTGTTGATCAATTTGAAATTAAAATTGCCGAATTTACTGGGGCTAAAAAAGCTGTTGCCTGTGTTAATGGTACTAATGCTTTGCACCTCGCTCTAATGCTTGTTGGTGTTGATAATAATTCTGAAGTTTTAACTCAATCTTTAACTTTTATTGCTACTTCTAATGCTATTGCTTATTGTGGTGCAGCTCCCGTCTTTGTTGATGTTGATAAAGATACTCTTGGTATGTCGCCTCAATCATTATTAGCTTTTCTTGAATCTGAAACCAAACAGGTATATGATGCTAAATTGAAGAAAAATTTTTGTGTTAATAAATATTCTGATAAAAAAATTATTGCTTGCGTTCCAATGCATACTTTCGGTCATCCTTGTAAAATCGACGAATTAATTGAAATTTGCAAAATACATAATATAACTGTTGTTGAAGATGCTGCCGAAAGTTTAGGCAGTTTTTATAAAAATAAGCATACAGGCATTTTTGGAAAAATTGGAATTTTGAGTTTTAACGGTAATAAAACTATTACTACTGGCGGTGGTGGAATGTTGCTTTTTAATGATATTGATTTAGCTGATAAGGCAAAACATCTTACTACACAAGCAAAAATTGCTCATCAATGGGAATTTATTCACGACGAAATAGGATATAACTATCGTATGCCTAATATTAATGCTGCCATTGGATTGGCTCAGTTAGAGCAATTGCCTTTATTTTTAAAACAAAAAAGAAAACTTGCCGAAAATTATAAGGAATTTTTTAATAATTCTGATGTTTTGTTTGTTAAAGAACCTGTAAACTCAAAATCTAATTATTGGTTAAACTCAATTTTATTTGATAATAAGATAAAAAGAGATGAATTTTTAAAATATTCAAACGATAATAAAGTTATGACCAGACCTGCTTGGCAACTGATGACTGAGCTTAAAATGTTTCAAAATTTTCAAAAAACCGATTTAAGTAATTCTTATTATATTGCAGACAGATTAGTTAATTTACCTAGTAGTGTTATTTTATGAATAAAATTGCTATTATCGGATATTCTTCTCATGCTTTTGGTATTACTGAAATTATTTTAAATTCAGATAATAATGTTATTGTCGGTTATTTTGATAGGGAAGAAAAAAAAATTAATCCTTTTAATTTAAAATATTTAGGTTTTGAAGATGTCTTTAATTTAGATAGCTTTATCTTAAATAATATTTATTTTGTCGTAACTATTGGAAATAATCATATTAGAAAAAATAAGATTAATTTGCTGGAAAGTAATAATGTAAAATTGTTTAATGTAATTAGTAATGATTCTAAAATTTCTAAATATATAAACATTGATTCGGGATGCCAGATTTTAAACGGTGTTGTTATTAATCCTCTTGTTAAAATTGGTAAAGGGGTTATTGTTAATTCAGGTTCTGTAATTGAACACGAATGTGTTTTAGACAATTTTGTGCATATTGCTCCTGGTGCTGTGCTTAATGGTAATGTTTCTGTTGGTGAATGTTCTTTTATTGGAGCTAACTCTGTTATTAAGCAGGGTATTTCTATAGGAAAAAATGTTATTGTTGGTGCTGGTGCGGTTGTTCTTAATGATATTGCTGATAACGAAGTTTGGGTTGGTAATCCTGCAAAAAAAATTAGAAATAATGAATAAGACTATTATAATTGCCGAAGCTGGTGTGAACCATAACGGCTCATTAGAATTTGCTAAACAACTTATTGACGTTGCTGCCGCAGCAGGTGCTGATTTTGTTAAATTCCAAACTTTCAAAACTGATAAAACCATTTCTAAAAATGCTAAAAAAGCTGATTATCAAAAAATTAATTTTTATGATAATGATGATAGTCAATATTCTATGCTCAAAAAGTTGGAAATGTCTGATGATATGCATTATATCTTAAAAGATTATTGTGTTAAAAAAAATATTAATTTTCTTTCAACTGCTTTTGATATTGAAAGTGTTGATTTCTTAGATAAATTAGGCATTTCTTTCTTTAAAATTCCTTCAGGTGAAATTACTAACAGACCTTTAATTGAACATATTGCTAAAAAAGGAAAAGATATTGTTTTATCAACCGGTATGTCTTATTTGGAAGAAATTAACGATGCTATTGAAGTACTAGAAAATACTGGACTTGATAGAAACCGTATTACTGTTTTGCATTGCAATACTGAGTATCCTACTCCAATGGAAGATGTTAACCTGATGGCTATGCTTCAAATTAGAGATAAATTTGGTGTAAAAGTGGGCTACTCTGATCATACTCTCGGTATTGAAGTGCCTATTGCTGCTGTGGCACTTGGTGCGGTTATTATTGAAAAACATTTTACTTTAAATCGTAATATGCAAGGTACTGATCACAAAGCATCTTTAGAACCCAAAGAGCTAAGCGATATGATTTTGGCTATTAGGAATATTGAAAAGGCAATGAGTGGTTCTGGAAATAAAATTCCAAGTGCATCAGAAAGAAAAAATATTAATATTGCCCGAAAAAGTCTTTATTATAACGGCAATTTTAATAAAGGGCATATATTAACTATGCCCGATTTAATAGCTAAAAGACCGGGTGGGGGAGTTTCTCCAATGAAAATTTATGATTTTATCGGCAAAAAACTTATTAAAGATGTTGTTAATGAGCAAATTGTAAAATTGGAGGATATTGAATGAAAGTGGCAGTTTTAACTAGTTCCAGAGCTGATTATGGTATTTATTCTCCTTTGTTGGAAAAATTGAATAATGACAGTTTTTTCGACTTAAATATCATTGCTTTTGGAACTCATTTATCTGCAAAATACGGAATGACTATTAACGAGATTATTAAAGATAATTATAATATTATCGAAAAAGTTTATACTTTGCCTGTAAATGATACACCCGAAGCTATTTCTTCTGCTATTGGAAAAACTATAATTGATTTTGCCGAAATTTGGAAAAAACATAAATTTGATATTATAATTGCTTTAGGCGACAGATATGAAATGTTTGCTGCTGTTACTGCTTCTATTCCTTATAATATTAAAATTGCTCATTTGCATGGTGGCGAAACTACTTTAGGTGCTATTGATAATGTCTTCAGACATTCTATTACTCTTATGTCGCATATTCATTTTACTGCTGCTGAAATATATAAAAACAGAGTAGCCGAAATTATTGGCAGTAATAAAAATGTTTTTAATGTAGGTGCTTTAAGTATTGATAATATTAAATCTTTAAATCTTCTTTCAGTTGATGATTTTTATAAAAAGTTTAATATTGATTTATCTAAGCCAAGTATTTTAATAACTTTTCACCCCGAAACTATCGACCATCATAAAAATAATGAATATATAACTGAACTTATTGACGCTTTAAAATTAATTAAACAGTTCCAACTAATTATTACCATGCCCAATGCAGACACTATGGGTTTATTAATTCGTGATAAATTAAATGATTTTATTTCGTGTACAGATAATGCTATAGGTGTTGAATCATTAGGCTCTTTGGGTTATTTGTCTTGTATTAAGCATTGTTCATTGATGCTCGGCAATTCTTCTAGTGGTTTTATTGAAGCTGCTGGATTTAATAAACCTGTAGTTAATATTGGTAAAAGGCAAAGTGGTAGAATTGTATCTCCTAATATTTTTAATTCTGAAATAAAAAAAGATGATATTTTAAATACTATCGATATAGCTTTAAAATATAACGATAAAAAAGGAATAAATATTTATGGAGATGGAAATGCTGCCGAAAAAATAATCGAAATTTTAAAAAATTATGCAGAATAAAAATTTTACAAGATATTTATTGAATAGTAATAAAACTGTGAGGGATGCTTTAAATCAATTGAATATATTGGCTAAAAATGCTATTCTTTTTATTACTGATAACGATAATAAATTATTGGGTGCATTAACCGACGGTGATGTCAGAAGAGCTTTGTTAAAAGGATTTGATTTAGATTCAAAAGCTATTGATATTTGTAATAAATCGCCCAAATTTTTTAAAATTGGCGATAAAGATATTTCTAATGTTATCCGATATCGTGAAAACGATTTAATAATAATTCCAGTTGTTGATGATAAAAACTGCATAGTAAATGTTGTAAACTTTTA
>CAZDEU010000075.1:0-2363 GCA_964504265.1 uncultured Bacteroidales bacterium | reverse complement strand
ATAGAAATAGATGACCGAAAAATTAATAGTTTTAAGGAAAAACCAACATATACTTATTATTCAAATGGAGGTATTTATCTTCTAAAAAAAGATGTTCTTGAACATATTCCTATTCAAAAAAATTATAATACTACCGATTTAATGGAGAAATTGATACAATTAGGTAAAAAAGTAATTTCATTTACTTTAGATGGTTATTGGCTTGATATCGGGAAACATGAAGATTATGAAAAGGCTCAAAAAGACATTAAAAATATTAATTTATTATAAAATCTTGATATGAATCCTCTTGTTATTATTCCTGCACGAGGTGGTTCTAAAGGTGTACCACATAAAAATATTAAACTTTTAAATAATAAACCTTTAATTCAATATACTATTGAGGCTGCAAGAAATGTGTTTGAAGATAAGTTTATTTGTGTTTCAACTGATGATATTCAAATTAAAGAAGTAGTTGAAAATATCGGGCTTAATGTTCCTTTTCTCAGACCTTATGAATTGGCTACAGATACTGCCGGTACTTATGAAGTTATTATGCACGCTGTAGATTTTTATATTAAAAAAGGATACATACCTGATACTGTTATATTGTTACAAGCAACTTCTCCTTTTAGAACTGGAATTCATATTAAAGAAGCATTAAATATTTATAATAATAATATTTGTGAAATGCTTGTTTCTGTTAAAGAAACTAAGTCGAATCCTTATTTTGTTCTTAGAGAAGAAAATTCTGAAGGTTGGTTGGTCGGAATGAATGATGATAGTTTTACAAGAAGGCAAGATTGTCCTAAGGTTTATGAAATTAATGGAGCTATTTATATTATTAATTATGATTCTTTAAAAAATAATCCTATTAATAAAATTAAAAAAGTTAAAAAATATCTGATGAATATTCAAGATTCTATTGATATTGACACTAATTTTGATTGGCAATTTGCTGAATTTTTAATAAAAAATGTTTTTTAATATGAATTTCTTAGACTGTATTTGTTGTTCGAATATATTGATAACTAATATTTGTAGTTATATTATTAAAACAAAAAAAAGATTTTGAAATTTATGCTTTTTTGATGTTGAAAAATTATTACTTTTGGCAATGCAATTGACATATTAAGAGCATTGTCGCATGGTTATTATAAAAATGCTTTTTATATTGATAAAGAAATAGGAAAGAAAATTTTTGTAAAAATAGAGATAAGTGTTGAGTGAACTATAAAAACAAATTTAAATTTTAAAAAATATCTTATGTTAAACGATAAATCAATATTGATAACTGGTGGAACTGGTTCTTTTGGGAAAAAATTTGTTGAGGTGATTTTAAAACGCTATCCCGATGTTAAACGCCTTGTAATATATTCAAGAGATGAGCTTAAACAATTCGATATGGCTCAAGATTATCCTAACCATAAATTTCCTCAAGTAAGGTTTTTTATTGGCGATGTTCGCGATTATCCCCGTTTTAAAAGAGCTTGTCAAGGTATTGATGTTATTATTCATGCCGCTGCTTTAAAACAAGTGCCTGCTGCTGAATATAACCCTGACGAATTTATTAAAACTAATATTGGTGGGGCTCAAAACATTATTGATGCTGCATTAGCCAGCGAAGTTAAAATTGTAGTTGCTTTATCAACTGACAAAGCTGCGGCTCCTATTAATCTTTATGGTGCTACAAAATTGGTTTCTGATAAACTTTTTATTGCAGCTAATAATATAAAAGGGAAACGTGATATAAGGTTCTCTGTTGTTCGTTATGGTAATGTTATGGGATCCAGAGGCTCTGTTATTCCTTTCTTTATACAAAAAGCCAAAGCTAATAACGTTATCCCGATTACCGAAAAAGAAATGACGCGTTTTAATATTTCGCTTGAAGGTGGCGTAGATGTTGTGTTGTGGGCTATCGAAAATGCTATGGGTGGCGAAATTTTTGTTCCTAAAATACCTTCTTATAATATTGAAACTGTTGCCAAAGCAATTGCTCCTAACGCTAAATTAGAATATGTTGGCATTAGACCTGGTGAAAAAATTCATGAAGAAATGATTACTTCCAGCGATTCTTTCTATACTATTGATACTGGTAAATATTTTGCAATTTTACCTGCTGGCGCTAATAAACAAAAATATATTGATTTTTATAAAGCTACTTGCGTGCCTAGAGGCTTTTGCTACAACTCAGGCGAAAATACTGAATGGATTAATGTGAAACAAATGAGAGAATTGATTAAATTATATGTTGATAAGGATTTTGAACCGATATTATAAAAGTTTTTGATAGTCACTGGTAGTTATTAATTTGTCATTGGTAGTCATTATTTGTCATTGGTAGTCATTATTTGTCATTGGTAGTCATTATTTGTCATTGGTAG
>CAZDEU010000074.1:5090-12711 GCA_964504265.1 uncultured Bacteroidales bacterium | reverse complement strand
CTACGGGCTATCTACCGAACAGGAATTAAAAATGTTAAGAGTTATCAAAAAATTAAAAGATAATCATAGCATTAGAATAAAATCTACTTTTTTGGGTGCACACGCTATACCAATAGAATTTAAAAACGAACCTGATAAATATGTAGATAAAGTTATAAACGAAATGTTGCCTAAGGTAGCTAATGAGGGGCTTGTCGATTTTATTGATGTGTTTTGCGAAAAAGGATTTTTCACCGTTGCTCAAACCGAAAGGATACTTGAAGCTGGTTTTAAATATGGACTTAAGCCAAAAATACATGCAAATGAATTGTATTTGTCGGGGGGCGTTCAAACAGGTGTAAAGTATAATGCTTTATCGGTCGACCATCTTGAATGTATTGGAGAAGAAGAAATAAATTGTTTAAAAAATTCTGATACTATACCAACTGTGTTACCGGGTGTTTCATTTTATCTTGGTATTCCTTATGCTCCTGCCCGAAAATTGATTGATGCAGGTTTGCCTTTAACAATGGCAAGTGATTTTAATCCAGGGTCATCTCCTTCTGGCAATATGCAATTGGTTTATTCTTTAGGCTGTATAAAATATAAATTAACACCTGCCGAAGCACTTAATGCCATTACTATTAATGGCGCTGCTGCTATGGAATTGAGTAATGTAGCAGGCTCTATAACAAGAGGGAAATCAGCCGATTTTATTATAACAAAACCAATAACTTCACTTGATTTTATTCCTTATTCTTTTGGAAGTAATAAACTTGACACATTAATACTTAAAGGGAAAATAGTACACAAAATTTAAAAAATAATTAATAAAAAAATGCAAAATATAAATTCAAAGCAAAATAAACTTATCGAATGCGTTCCTAATTTTAGCGAAGGAAAAGACCTGTTAGTAATTAAACAAATTACCGATGAAATAATTAAAGTAGAAGGAATAAAACTGCTTGATGTTGACCCTGGCAAAGCCACTAACAGAACTGTTGTTACTTTTGTTGGTCCGCCCGAACAAGTTGTAGAAGCAGCTTTCAGAGCTATTAAAAAAGCTGCTGAAGTAATTGATATGCGAAAACATAAAGGAGAGCATCCGCGAATGGGGGCTACTGATGTTTGTCCACTAGTTCCCGTTTCCGGAGTTAGTATGGACGAAGTAGTTGAATATGCCCATAAACTTGCTAAAAAAGTAGGCAATGAGCTTAATATTCCCGTTTACTGTTATGAATATGCAGCATTTAATGAGCAAAGAAGAAATTTAGCTAATTGTCGTTCAGGCGAATACGAAGGATTGCCACAAAAATTGAAAAAAGCTGAGTGGAAACCCGATTTTGGTCCTGCCGTATTTAATGCGGTTGCTGGTGCTACTGCTATTGGTGCAAGAGATTTTCTGGTAGCTTATAATATTAATTTGAATACTACTTCGGTACGACGTGCTAATGCAATAGCTTTTGATATAAGAGAAAAAGGAAGGTTGAAGAGAGAAGGAAATCCTATTACCGGCAAAATTGTGAAAGACGAAAAAGGAAATCCTATTTCAATTCCTGGTACTTTAAAAGCTTGCAAAGCTATTGGCTGGTATATTGAAGAATACGGAATTGCTCAAATTTCAATTAATTTAACTAATATCAGTATTACTCCTGTGCATATTGCTTTTGAAGAAGTATGTAAAAAAGCTAATGAAAGAGGTTTGAGGGTAACAGGTTCAGAATTGGTTGGGTTAATTCCGCTTAAAGCTATGCTTGATGCAGGTAAATATTTTTTAAAAAAACAAAAACGTTCGCTTGGGGTTACTGAAAGTGAAATTATTAAAATTGCTGTTAAATCTTTAGGTTTAGACGATTTAAAACCATTTAATCCTGATGAAAAAATTATTGAATATATTTTAAAAGAAAAGGAAGAGAAAAAATTAGTTAATTTAACTTGTGTTGGTTTTGCTAATGAAACGGCATCTGAATCGCCTGCTCCTGGCGGAGGTTCTGTTTCTGCTCTTGTTGGTGCTTTAGGCGTTTCGCTTGGCGCAATGGTTGCTAATTTATCGTCGCATAAGCCAGGTTGGGATGACAAATGGGAGTTTTTTTCTGATTTTGCCGTTAAAGGACAGGAAATTAAAAATAAACTTCTCGAATTAGTAGATGAAGACACAATTGCTTTTAATAAAATAATGTCTGCTTTTGCTTTGCCCAAAAACACTGAAGCAGAAAAACAGAAAAGAGCCGATGCTATTCAAAAGGCAACATTATACGCAATTGAAATACCTTTCAGAGTTATGGAAAATGCTTATGCAAGTCTCGAAATTATTAAAGCAATGGCTTTTGAAGGTAATCAAAATTCAGTTAGTGATGCGGGAGTAGGAGCTTTATGTGCTTCAATGGCTGTTTCGGGTGCATATATGAATGTCAGAATAAATGCTTCGGGATTAACAGATAAATCAATGGCTGAAGAATATATTATTAAAGGTAAAAAAATTGAAGAAAACACTAAAACGATTGCCGAAGAAGTAATTGCTTATGTTAATTCTAAAATCACATAAGAATTATTAATTCATTTATCATATTACAAAAGCAAAATATGGCTTTAGACATACATAAATTAAAGAATTTTTTCAGTTTTAAAAGAGTAATTATCCCTGTAATACTTGGATTAGCTGCAGGATTTTGGCTGGTAAAAGATTCTTTTGATGCTGATGCTTTTAATTCAATTTCGTGGACATGGAATGTAGTGTTCTGGCTATTTATGGCTGTTGTTTTGATAATTATCAGAGATTTAGCATATATAATAAGAATACGATTACTTACAGATTACAAAATAGGATGGAGACGAGGTTTTATAACTATTATGCTTTGGGAATTTGCTTCTTCAATTACTCCATCTGTTGTTGGTGGTTCGGCTATTGCACTTTATATTGTGAACAAAGAAGGCATTAGTATGGGGCGTACTACTGCAATTGTAATGATAACAGCTTTGCTTGACGAGCTTTTTTATATTTTGATGGTGCCAATTGTTTTTTTATTTGTTGGCTATAATTCCGTTTTTACTGAAAATGATTTTACATTTTTGGGAAATACATATAACAGCCAGTTTGTATTTTTTATTGGATATTTTTTTATAATACTGCTCACTACTATTATTGTTTACGGAGTTTTTTTAAAACCAAGAGGTTTTAAATACTTGTTGTTAAAAGTATTTAAATTGCCTTTACTAAGAAAATGGAGAGCCGGAGCAGCAAAAACAGGCGATGATATTATAATTACATCATCAGAAATGAAAGGTAAGCCGTTTTCTTTTTGGCTTAAAGCCTTTGGAGCTACTTTATTTTCGTGGACAGCAAGGTATTGGGTGGTAAATTGCCTGATAATGGCTTTTATGACAATGCCTGATAATATGCTGCTTTATGCTAAACAACTTGTTATGTGGGTTGTTTTATTAATAAGTCCCACGCCTGGCGGTGCAGGAATAGCCGAATTTGTTTTTTCAGATTTTCTTTCAGAATTTATAACATCAGGGCTTGAAGGTGTTTTAGCTTTATTATGGCGTTTAATTACATATTATCCTTATATAATAATAGGAGTAATTATTCTTCCGGGATGGATAAGAAAAGCAAAAACACACACAAATTGAATTCTTTTATGGTTAAATTATAAAAACTGAAATTATTTTTCAGAATAATACTCTTCAAATTCGTTAGTATTAAAGGCGTTTTCTATCTTAAAGTTGCCTATCCTTGTTCTGCATAATGCAGAAAGATAAGCTCCGCAGTTAAGGCTTTCGCCAAAGTCGCGGATTAAAGAACGTACGTATGTTCCTTTACTAACAACAACTCTAAATTCAACTTCAGGCAAATTAATTTTTAAGATTTCAAATTCCTTAATTTCGACGGGTCTTGGAGTAATTTTAACTTCTTCGCCAGTTCTTGCATAATCATAAGCTCTTCTGCCCTGAACTTTAACTGCCGAATATATTGGTGGTAATTGCATATATTTACCTGTAAATTTTTTGGATGTTTTAATTATATCATATTTATTTAAATGCGATATATCAACAGTTTCAGTTACTTCAGTTTCTAAATCGTACGAAGGTGTAGTAGCTCCAAGCACCATATTACCTGTATATTCCTTTTCAAATTCTTGAAATTCGGTAATTTTTTTTGTAAAACTTCCAGTACATAAAATCAGTAGACCAGTAGCGAGGGGGTCTAAGGTTCCAGCATGTCCAATTTTAATTTTATTGCCACCATTTGCTTTTCTTATAATTTTCCGAACTTTGCCAACAATATCAAAAGAAGTCCAGCAAAGAGGTTTATTAAACAACAAGAAAGATCCTTCACAAAGTTCACTTATGCTGGGGAATTTTTTATTCATGATAAAAAAGTTAAAATAATTGCAGTTGCCCCGGCAAGCAAACAATATATTGAAAACCAGATTAGCCCTTCTTTTTTAACAATTTTAATCATAAAACTACAAGCAAATAGTCCTGAAATAAAAGCAGCAATAAAACCAATTATTATAGGCAGAGTTTCAACAGAAGTTTCTGAATAATCGCCATTAAGCAAACTTAAAAAACTTTCGCCCAATATAGGAATTATTACCATTAAAAAAGAAAATTTAGCGATTTGATTTCGTGGAATACCTAACAACAAACCTGTTGAAATAGTAGCTCCTGAGCGTGAAATTCCGGGCAGCACAGCAATTGCCTGCGCAATACCAACTAAAAAGGTATTAGTGTATGTAAGTTTTTTTTGTTTTGCTTTTATAAAATGTGCAAGAGCTAATAAAAAGGCAGTAACTAAAAGCATGCTACCAACCAAAATAGTATTACCTGTAAAGAAACCTTCAACATAATCTTTAAAAAAAACTCCAAGTATAGCAACAGGAATCATTGATAACAAAAGCATTGAAAAATATTTTGAAGAATCGTTCCATTCAAATTTAAAAATATCTTTCAAAATATCAAAAATATCATTTCTAAATACAATTAAAGTACTTAATACAGTAGCAGTGTGCACGCTAATGCTAAATAAAAGAGAGCCTTCTTCGCCTGTATGTCCAAACAATACTTTACCTAGCTCAAGATGACCGCTACTACTAACGGGCAAAAATTCAGTAAGTCCTTGTATTAACCCTAATATTAAAGCTTCAAACCAATCCATAATAATAACAACTTAACCAGCAAACAACGAATTTAATCTTTAGATTTATAGAGAATTGCGACAATTTCTATAACATAGCCGGTTAATACAAGAATTGGGGCAAGAGTAATACGTCTGAAGCTAAAAATTTCATTTTCATTAAAAACATTAGGATCGTTTGAACCTCCTCCAATCATCAAAATAAAGCCAACAACAATAAAAAGTAAGCCAGCAAACATTATATAATAATTAATTTTTCCAAAAGCGAAATCAGGCTTAGCTGTAACAGATGCTTTAGTATCGGAAGTTTTGGAAGTTACAGTACTTTTAGCTGTTTGCTTAATTCCCATTTGAGTATTAACAATTTTTTTGCCCATCATTTTATATTTAAACACTGCAAAAGTAGAAAAATTAATAATATAAATAATCAGTTTTTATTCGAAGGTACTTACTAACTGCAAAGAAGTTAGAAATATAAGAAATAATAATACCTAAAATAAAAACAATCCCAAACAATATTGCAAGATAGTCAATATTTTGTAAATCAGCGAGTTCGGGTAATTCTTTTTGTGATAAATGCAATAACCCAACAAGCATAGCTATAGCAAGCAGTGAAGCAATAAAACCTTGTATTACCCCCCTCCACAAAAAAGGTCTTCGTATAAAGCCCTGAGTAGCTCCGACTAATTGCATACTTCTTATTATAAAACGTTTAGAATAAACTGAAAGTCTAATAGTATTATTAATTAAAGCAATAGAAATAATAAGCAGTAACAAACCAAAGGCAAACATAATAATACTAATTTTTTTAATATTGTCGTTAACTACGTGAACGAGTGATTTTTGGTAAAATACCTCTTTAACACCTGTATAAGCGAGAATTTCTTTTTCGATAACTTCGAGGCTGTCGTTATTAGTCCAATTTGCGTTAAGTCTGAGTTCTACTGAAGGCGGAATAGGAATATACCCGAGCCATTTAACAAAATCTTCGCCAAGATCCTTTTCAACTCTTTTAGCAGCCTGTTCGGGGGTAATATATTCAGTAGTTTTAATGTAGGGACGTGCATCAAGAATTTTTTGTATTCTAACTATGTCGGCTTCTTTAGTATTTTCGTGCATCATAACAGTAAAACCGATATTTTCCTTAACGTATTCTGAAAGTATTTGTCCGTGAAGTATAATAAGCCCCAGCAAACCCAACACAAACAACACTAAAGCCATGCTAATAGTAGTTGTTATATATGAACTTTGAAGCCTGAATCTGACACTGATTTCTTTTTTCGACATAATAAAAAATAAACTGCTAATTTAAATAAATTAAGATTGCAAAATTAAAATTTTATTATCATTATAGTAGAAAGTTAAAAGTTCGTAATTTTTATAAAAATTATTAGTCAATTTTTGGGATATGATATTTTTATTATACCTTTGTTTTATGGCATTGTAAAATATTTTTTTGATAAAGTAAATTTTTGATTTTTTTGAAAATTTAAGAGACAATTTTTTTAAATAATGCAAAATATTGAATATTATATTAGTTCTGTAAATAAATTATTTAAAGAACTAAGTTTACCGTCTGTTCCTATTAACTTATATGCACCTGTTGAATATACTTTATCATTGTCGGGCAAGAGGTTGCGTCCATTGCTTTGTATATTAAGTTGTGATATATGTTGTGGTAATATTGAAAAAGCAGGGCATGCAGCTCTTGCATTAGAGTTATTTCATAATTTTACTCTTTTGCACGACGATATAATGGATAAAGCACCTATAAGAAGAGGTAAACCAACAGTGTATAAGAAGTGGAACAGCGATACTGCTATTCTTTCGGGCGATGCAATGTTTGCTATGGCTTATAACGAATTATCAAAATCTTCATCTGAGCATTTAAAAGGACTTTTAGCACTTTTTTCAAAAACTGCTGTTGAAGTTTGCGAAGGTCAGCAATATGATAAAGATTTTGAATCGCTTACTAATGTTTCTGAACAGGATTATCTCGAAATGATTAGACTAAAAACTTCTGTTCTTATAGCAGCTTCAATGCAGATGGGGGCTATAATAGGTGGTGCTAATTGCGATTTGCAGAAAAAGTTTTATGATTTTGGTATAAAAACAGGTCTTGCTTTTCAAATACAGGACGATTTGCTTGACACTTATGGCAACGAAAGTAAATTTGGGAAAAAAACAGGTGGTGATATTGAAGCTAACAAGAAAACATATTTATATGTAATTGCACATAAAAACGCTAATGAAGTTCAGCGTCATCAACTTGAACAATTGTTTACGGTACAGGATGTTGACATTGTCAAAAAAATTAATTCTGTTTTAAATATTTTTAATGATTTAGATGTTGAAGCTAAGACTAAAAATAAATTAAATCAATATTTTGAAGAAGCTTTGGATATACTCTATTCTATGGAAATAAGCGAGGAAGCTAAAGGATTCATTAAAAATTTTACTCAAAAACTAATAAGCAGAGAATTTTAGTCGTTAATACTAATA
>CAZDEU010000074.1:0-4990 GCA_964504265.1 uncultured Bacteroidales bacterium | reverse complement strand
ACTAATAAGCAGAGAATTTTAGTCGTTAATACTAATATTTTCCATTTCTGTGTGTAATTTTTCCCATTCAACAATTAGCTGCTCAAGTTTGTGTTTACAATTCTGATATTTTTCAAAAACACCTTCCTGCGATAAAGCATCTTTGTATTTTAAAGGATCCATTAAAATTTTATCCATTTCAGCAATTTCAGTTTCATAACTTTCAATTTCGTTCTCAATTTTTGAAATTTTTGCACTTATGCTTCTGAGTTCTTTATCTTTAGTTTTCTTTTTTAACCAGTTTTCTTTTTTAAGTGAGTTATTTTCTAAGTCTTGTTGTTTTTTTGATTTTTCAGCGTTTTCAAGTTCTTTAAGTGATTCTAATTTTCTGAAATTTAAGAAATCATATACATCGCCAATATATTCTTTAATAGAATGATTTTTAAATTCAAACACTTTTTGGGTTAGCCCCTGTAAGAAATCGCGGTCGTGCGATACAACTATCAGAGTGCCGTCGTAACGCAGTAAAGCATTTTTCAAAACTTCTTTAGAAGCCATATCAAGATGGTTGGTAGGCTCGTCAAGAATTAGCAGATTAACTGGTTCAAGCAATAATTTAGCTAAAGCCAATCTTGATTTTTCACCACCTGAAAGAACTTTTACTTTTTTATCAATAGTTTCACCACTAAAAAGAAAGCTACCGAGTATATTTCTAATTCTTGTTCTTATGTCGCCAGTAGCTATATCATCTATAGTCTGAAAAACTGTTTTTTCGGGATCAAGCATCTCAGCTTGGTTTTGAGCATAATATCCAATTTTAACATTATGACCAATTTTAGAAGTTCCTGAAGTATGATCAAGATTACCTGCAATAATTCGCGATAAAGTTGTTTTGCCTTCTCCATTTTTACCGACAAAAGCAATAAAATCTCTTTGTATAACCGAAAACCTTAAATTTTCAAGAATTGTTTTTTCTCCATATTTTTTTGTTAAGTCGTTAGCTTCATATACAACTTTACCAGAGCGAGGCGCTGGCGGAAAACGGAAATGTATAGCAGAATTATCAATATTATCAATTTGGATAATATCCATTTTGTCGAGCATCTTTATTCTTGACTGAACCTGCTTAGATTTTGTTGGCTTATATCTGAATTTTTCAATAAATTCTTTTGTATCTGCAATCATTTTTTGCTGATTGTTATAAGCAGCTTCCTGATGTTCAATTATTTCCTGACGTTGTTTAACATAAAGGGAATAATTTGCCTTATAATCATATATTTTTCCGTTCGATATTTCAATAGTTCTGTTGGTAACATTATCAAGGAATGCTTTGTCGTGCGAAACTACCATAACAGCGCCCTTATATGTTGAAAGGAATTCTTCGAGCCATTGAATAGATTCTATGTCGAGATGATTAGTAGGTTCGTCAAGTAAAATAAGTTCGGGCATTTTCAAAAGAATTTTAGCAAGCTCAACTCTCATTTGCCAACCACCACTAAACTCTTTTAAAGGTCTAACAAAATCTTCTCTTGTAAATCCTAATCCTGTTAATACTTTTTCTGTATTTTCGTGCATATTATTTCCACCAGCAATAATAAAACTGTCGGAAGCATCATTTAATAAAGAAATAATTTTAAGATAGGCTTCTGAAGTATAGTCGGTTCTGTTAGATATTTCTGAAGTATAGCTTTTAATCTTATCTTCGATTTTTAATGCTTTATCGAAAGCTAAAATTGCTTCATCGTAAACATTTTTTTTACTCGAAATAATCATTTCTTGAGGCAGAAACCCTATATTATAATCTTGTGGTATACTGATAGTACCAGTTTCAGGTTCCATTTGTCCTGAAATTAATTTCAACAAAGTTGTTTTTCCTGTACCGTTTTTGCCTACAAGACCAATTCTATCTCTGTCGTTTATATTAAAAGACACATTGCTGAACAAATCAGCACCTGTAAAATGAACGGAAATATTACTTAAAGAAATCATATTGAGTGCAAAAATATATTTTTAAAACGACATAAAAAAAAGCTGCCACAAAATGACAGCTTTTTTATTAAGATAAGAAACGCAAAAGTTTATCTATTAATTATTAAACGTTTGGTTTGTGTTTCTTTTTCAGTTTCAATATTAATAAGGTATAAGCCTTTGTTAAATGAAGATGTGTTAATTTTTGCATTTAAAGCATTTATTTTACTATCAAATACTACTTGTCCTAAAGCGTTCATAATTCTAACATTTTTAATATTAACACTACTGTTAACTGTAACAACGTCATTAGCAGGATTAGGATAAATATTTAAATTAACAACATAATTATTTTCGGCAATAGAAGTTGTAGGAGGGTGAGAAATAGCAAAACCACAAATTTCTGCATCATTCATAAAAGGACCTATTAAAGTAGATATACCAGTAGTAGTATTAACGGTTCTTAACTCACCTGCATCAGTATCATAATTAAATGCTGCCATATATAATATACCTGTTTTATTATCAAATTCCATATCCTGAGCGTAAGCAGCTTCAAATCCAATATCACCAACTAAAGTAGCAGCACCTGTTGAAGTATTTATTTGATATAATTTAGAATCATCAATGCTGTAAGTATAAAGTTCTCCTTGATTATTACAAGCGAGGGTAACAAATATAGAATTTGAAATACCGCAAGCACCTACAAAAGAAGCACCACCAGTAGCAATATTAATAGTATATAAAGCATTATCACTTATTCCATACAAAACTTTGTTAACAGGATCATAGCTAATACCATTAATTTCAACACCCATTTGACCAACAACAGTCATAACACCTGTAACAGTATCAATAGTATATAATCTTCCACCACTAGAGCCATCTTTAAATTCGGCAGCATACCATTTATTTTCGGCCCAAGTACCTGCACATATAAATTCAGTTGAAGAAGTAGCAGCTAAAGATGTTATATTGCTTGGTATTTGTAAAGAGGAAATTCCTGGACCTTCAGGAAGTGCGGTTGTTGGGTCATAAGCTACATAAACGTAAACATCTTCAGGAACTAGAACATCAACAACTTTGGTAAGAGTGTCGTTTGAATTATCAACATCGCATGAAAGAGTTGAATAAACTTCAAAATTGTATGAGCCATTGGTAGCATTCCATGTATCGAAAGTAACTTGTTGAGTATGTCCTGGATTAAGCCCAGTAACAGTTTTAGTAGAAGTATAACCTCCAGGTGTAATATTTAAAGTTACATCGAAAGTTTGAGGGTCTGCACCATTATTTGTAAAAGTAGCCTTAGGGTCAACAGAGCCAGCAGCCATAGCAGCATTAATATCAATAGAATTAGTTGCAACATCGCAGGCAATACTAATACCACCAATATTAATTGTATAATCTTCAACTTCGCCGTAAGAAGTTACACCGCAAGGATCTAATGTACCACCATATTGAATTCTTACTCTCATTAAAGCATCGCCATTAACAGCCCAGTTAGGAACTGTAATATTTGCTGTAAAAGTTTCATTATCTGAAGTTGCTAGTGTATAAAGTTCACCAGGTTCACTTAAATCACCATTATGATTCCAGTCAAACCAGGCACCAACTATATCACCTGAATATGCTTCAGGATTAACCACTGTTAAAGTATAATTATTACCAATAACAATATGGGCTGTATCGGTTGTATAATCAGAATATCCATTAACCAAGCCACAACCGCTAGCTAAATTTGAAATATCACTAAATGTAACTTCATCAATATATTCATCACAAGTTGTAGCACCAGCGGGACATATTACGCCAAATAAGTTTTGGACTGTTGCAAAAGCAGTATCATTAGCTATATTCATATCGCCAGAAAGTTGTGTATAGGCTTTAATATTATAAATTTGCCCATGAACAGAAAAATCGGCTGTTGTAGAAAAAATAAAGTTAGCTGAACTATTAGCTGCTAAAGTACCTGTAAAAGTTTCCACAACAGGTGTTTGACCATCAATTGAGTAAACAACATCAAAACCACTTTGGTCGTTAGTGCCGCTGTTTACAACAACTACTTCAATGCTTTCGGCATTAGTAAGGTTGGCATTGCTTACTGGACTTACAATAGAACTTACACCAATTTCGTCAGCATAAGCACCATTAACAGAGCCATAAACTTCAAAAGGTAAGCCTTGCGGTGAAGTGCCGTCAAGGATATTATCCCATACAGAAGATGCCCTTTGTCTTGCATTACCTGTATTAGTTTGTCCATTAATTGTTATTGGAGGTGCCCAAGGTCCTGAAGTTAAGCTACCTTCAGCCTGGTAATCAAACCAATAATTTCCACCAGCAAGAGATAAACCTGTGGTTTTACATACCAGACGCATTATAGGTCTATCTGTATCGTCAGTTCCCGCATTTGAAGACAAAACGCGATATACACCTGAAAAATAAGCTGTATCAAGTACATTAGCTATGGTATCGCCCCATACAACATTACTACCAGGAGCATTAGGAACGCCATCCCAAATTCTTAAATTAACAGCAGTAAAAGTTGAAGTTAAAGTAGAACCAGTCTGATAACCAAAAAATACAACAGAGTCTATATCCCAACTTGTTGCATTAACACTAAAATCATCGGCAACTCGGTTTCGTGTAGTACCACTTAATTGAAAACCACTGCCTAATGTGGAGAATCCTAAATTTTCCTGTACAGTACTTTCGTCAGCACCTCCAAAACCAGTACCAGGACTATTTACAATAGGTCCATTATCATAAATCATCACCCCTTTTGATGAATTATAATGCCATGTTGGCTTATAGGAGTTAATTTGGTCACAAGAAAAAATATTATTTTCTGCAACAGCATCTTTAATAGTATTAATTTTTACTTTGGCTTTTGTAGCCTCAATTGGTGAGTCGTTTTTCTTGATTATTGAATTTGCACGACTGCCCGATTGAGCAAAAATGCCAGAAGATGATATCAATAATACCATCATCATTGTAATTAAATGTGAAATTTTTCTCATAATAAATAGTTTTAAGTTATTAAATT
>CAZDEU010000073.1:0-12780 GCA_964504265.1 uncultured Bacteroidales bacterium | reverse complement strand
AAACTTTATAAACTTTTAACTTTTCAATCGTCAATCAATTTCAAATTTATTTTTAATCTAAAATTCTATTTATTCTCAATTAATTATTAATTTTGGCAAGTTTTGTAAATATGATGCTGAAAAAATATGTCGATAATAACATTAACAAGCGATTGGGGCGACAAAGACCATTATGCAGGTTCTGTAAAGGGGGCTATACTAAAGTTACATCCCACTGCTACAATAATTGATATATCTCATCAGGTACAACCTTTTAAATTATATCAGGCATCATTTATATTAAAAAGTTGTTATAATGATTTCCCCGAAGGAACAGTGCATATTATTGGCGTTAATAGCGAATTAATCGACAATACAGCTCATGTTGTAGTTTTTAAAAACGGGCAATATTTTATAAGTGCCGACAATGGTATTTTTTCGTTGCTTTTTGATTCAGCACCCGAAAAAATTGTTGAAATTAATACTAAGAACAAGCAACATCCTACTTTTCCTGCTTATGATATTTTTGTACCCGCAGCTTGTCATCTTGTTTCGGGTAAACCCATAGAAGAACTTGGCAGTGTAAGGAACAGTGTAAAAGAGATGATTGCTTTTCAGCCTATTGAAACTAATAATTATATACGAGGTATGATAGTTTATGTTGACAATTATTTTAATGCTATAACCAATATCAGCAAAAAATTATTTTTCGAAACTGCAAAAAACAGAGATTATACAATTAAATTTGCAAGTTATACTATAAATAAAATCAGTGAAACATATAACGATGTACCTGAAGGAGAAAAACTTGCGTTATTTGGTTCTACGGGTTATTTGCAAATTGCCCAAAACAAAGGCGATGCAGCTAATCAGCTTGGTTTGGATGTTAATTCTTTGGTTGTTGTAGATTTTGAAGATAATGATAATTTTCTTATTAAGTAAATTGTGATAAATGTTTACACTATTAAAAAAAGAAATAAACTCTTTTCTTAATTCTTTAATTGGCTATATTGTTATTTCTGTTTTTTTGCTGATTAATGGATTGTTTTTATGGGTTTTTAATACCGATTTCAATATTATTAATTACGGTTATGCCGGTATTGATGGTTTGTTTATGCTTGCTCCATTTGTGTTTCTATTTCTTATACCAGCAATAAGCATGAGGTCTTTTGCTGAAGAAAAAAAGTCAGGTACAATAGAAACTCTTCTTACAAAGCCACTTACAGATTTGAAAATTATTCTTGCTAAATTTTTTGCTGGTGTATTGTTAGTTTTATTTTCATTAATTCCTTCAGTAGTATATTTTTTTAGTGTTAATTATTTGTCATTGCCACCAGGCATAGATACTGGAGCCACCTGGGGTTCTTACCTTGGTCTTATTTTTCTTGGTGCTGCTTTTGTTGCGGTTGGTATGTTTTGTTCTTCATTAACTGATAATCAAATTGTTGCATTTATATTATCAGTTTTTGTGTGTGGTTTTAGTTATCTTGGCTTTGATTTAATTTATGAAATGTTTGGCAAAGCCGACCTTTTTGTTAAATCTTTGGGTATAAATGCCCATTATACATCGATGAGTAGAGGTGTTATTGATACAAGAGATATTGTTTATTATTTAAGTTTCATTAGTTTTTTTATAGTATTGACAAAAATTTCGCTAGAAAAAAGAAAATGGAGTAAATAGAATAATTTTTAAGATGAATAATAAAAATATACATATAAAAAAGCAAAACTTAAGTGAATTAGTACTGAGTCTTTTGCTAATAATATTAATCAATACTATTTCATATTTTGTTTTTATACGCATTGACCTAACTGAAGGACAGCGATATTCACTGTCAAAAACAACTAAAGCAATTTTAAATCAAATTGACGATATTGTAACTTTTACTGTTTATCTTGAAGGTGATTTTCCTGCCGGATTTAAGAGGTTAAGAAACGAAACAAAAGAATTATTAGACGAATATCGTGCTTATAACAAAAATATTGAATATAAATTTGTAGATCCTTCGGCAGGTTCAAATCCTGAGCAAATCAATAATTTTCATAAACAACTTATAGAAACAAAAAAAATAAGTCCTACTTATATTACAGTTCCTACAAAATCGGGTAAAACACAACAGATTATTTTTCCTGCTGCTACTGTTTTTTATAAAGGTAAAGAGGTAGTAATACAACTTTTGCAATCTAAAAAAGGAGTGCCAAATGATGAAATTCTCAACAATTCAATACAAGCACTTGAATATAATATAACAAATTCTTTATATAAAATGATTATCAAGCAAAAACCTAAAGTTGCATTTATTGAAGGTCATGGCGAGCTTGATGAATATGAAACTGCAAGTATAACTAATTCATTATTTGAATATTACGATGTTGAAAGAGTTAAAATTAATGGGAAAATTAATTCTTTAGCATCACGTATATTTAAAGATTCGATTAAGAGTGAGCTGAAAAATAAATTTGATGTTATTATAATTGCAAAACCTGATTCTGCTTTTAATAGATGGGATAAATATCTTATTGACCAACATATTATGCGTGGTGGTAAAGTGTTATGGCTTATTGACCCTGTGTATGCTACAATGGATAGTCTAAGGACTTCGTCTGAAACAACTGGTTTTACCTTAGAACTTAATTTAGAAGATATGTTGTTCAAATATGGCGTTAGAATAAGAAATAATCTGATAATGGATTTAAACGCTATGCCTATACCAGCTCCAGTTACTTCAATAGATGGAGAACCTAAATATGATTTTTTCCCTTGGTATTATTCGCCAGTTATAACGCCTGAGTCGAAACATCCTATAGTCAATAATCTTAACGTAATTAAAACTGAATTCGTAAGTACTATTGATACTGTTGGTAGTAGAAAAATTAAAAAGAGTGTTTTGCTTACTACATCAAAATATTCGAGAACTTTAAATTCACCAGTAAATATAAGTCTTAGAACTTTATACCTCAAACCTGATGAAAAACTTTATAATAAACCATGTCAGCCTATTGCAGTATTGCTCGAAGGTAATTTTAATTCAGCTTTTATGAATCTTATGCCACCCGAGCTTACCGATAATCCTGATTTTAAATTTATTGAAAAAAGTTTACCTACAAGTATGATTATAGTTTCGGATGGCGATATAATCAAAAATCAGTTAAGAGTGAGCGATGGAATGCCTTTACCTCTAGGTTACGATAAATATACAGGGCAAATGTTTGGTAATAATGATTTTATTATGAATTGCGTCAATTATTTAACTGATAATTCAGGGTTAATACTTCTTCGTTCTTCAAAAACATTTAAATTGAGACTTCTTGATTTGCAAAAAGCCGAAAAAGAAAAACTTAAAATGCAATTAATAAATACAGCTTTGCCTGTAATAATTATTATTTTATTTGGTGTTGTTTTAACTTTATTACGCAAACATAAGTACCAAAAAGTTAAATAAAACGTTAGTATAACAATTTTCAATTTTTCTAATGAATAAAAAAAAACGAATTATATTATTTGTGTTAGTAATAATACTTGCATTTATTGCTGTTGCTATGTTTATTTCAAATACTACTAACACATTTAATAAAAGTGAAAGTAATTTTGCTATTAAGGATTCATCAACTGTAACACGAATTTTTTTAACTGATAAATCAAATAATAAAATTGAGCTTGTTAAGGAAAAGGCAGGTCATTGGATAGTAAACAACAAGTATGATGCAATTAATGATGCAGTTAATTTACTTTTAAAAACAATGACTTGGCTTGATGTAAGAGCTAAAGTGCCTAAGTTGGAGCATGATAATGTTGTAAGCCGAATGGCTGCTATAGGCGTAAAAGTTGAGATTTATCAAAATGATTACCGAATATTTATTAATGATAATTTAAAATGCTTTCCTTACGAAAAATTAGCAAAGGTTTATTATGTTGGCGATGCAACTAAGGATAATTTAGGGACCTATATGCTAATGGAAGGAGCTGCTCATCCTTATATTATTCAAATAAGGGGTTTTAATGGATTTCTTTTTACACGTTATTCGACTAAAGAAGAAGACTGGCGTGAACATTCAATTTTCAACTATCGATTAGCTGAAATTAAAAATATTGTTTTTGAAGTTCCCGAAAATCCTGAACAGTCTTGGCTGTTAAAAAACCCCGATAATCGAAATTTTGAATTGTTTAGTTTGCATAATAATAAAATAATTGAAAATATTGACACTATGAGGGTTTTGGAATATCTTGGTTCGTTCGGAAATGTAAAGTTTGAGATATTTTTAAACGAAATGGAACAAAATATCAAAGATTCAATTATAAATTCACAGCCTTGGCATATTATGACAATTACTGATGTATATGGAAAAACATCAACTATTAAAACCTTTCATAAACGCGCAAATCAAGGAGAAGAGGACTTTGAAGGGAAACCAATTTTATGGGACAGAGACCGTCTTTACGCTCTTGTTAATAATGAAGAAGATTTTGTTATGATACAATTTTTTATTTTTGACAGAATTTTAAGACCAATAGATTATTTTCGTAAAGATGATAATTAATTATAAAAAACAAATTTCAAATTATTCATTAAATTAAGTTTATTTAGCTTGTATTACATTATAAAATATTTTTTTTCTTTTTTAAAAAAAATATTTATGTTATATTTAAAAAATAATTAGTATGTTTTTTGCAATTTTTTTTTAATTTTGTTGCAAATAAAAAAGTAAGATATGAATTTTATAATTTCAAGTACTATACTGCAAAAAAACCTGCAGTCAATAAGTGGGGTGTTAACTACAAACAACGCCGTTCCTATTCTTGACAATTTTCTTTTCGTCATAGAAAATAACGAGTTGATAGTAAAAGCATCAGATTTGGAAACCACAATGTCGGTAAGGCTTACACTCGAAAAAGCTGAAGAAAATGGCTCTTTTACAATACCAGCCAAAATGTTGCTTGATACTTTAAAAACTTTTGCCGATGTTCCTCTTCATTTTTCTATAAATGCAGAAACGCAAACTGTACTAATTAATGCAGGAGAAGGTAATTTTAAGTTAGCAGGGCATAAAGGAGAAGATTTTCCCGAAATACCACAGGTTGAAGACACGTCGTCGCTCGAAATTAATTCAGAAGTGTTAGCTGCTGCTATAACTAAAACATTGTTTGCGACAGGCAATGATGAGCTTAGACCTGTTATGTCGGGTGTATTTTGCCAGCTCACAGAAGAGGGTTTTACTTTTGTTGCTACCGATGCTCATAAACTTGTAAGATACCGTCGTACTGATTCTAAAGCTACTGAAGAGCAATCGTTTATTCTTCCCAAAAAACCTTTGGTTCAATTAAAAAATATTTTATCACAAGTTGATGCTCCTGTAAAAATTGAATTTAATCAGACTAATGCGTCATTTTCATTTAATAATACTAATGTTATTTGCCGTTTAATTGAAGGTAAATATCCTAATTATGAAGCTGTAATTCCGTTGCAGAACACTAAAAATCTTATTGTCGACAGGCAGCAACTGTTAAATTCATTAAAAAGAGTATCAATTTTTGCTAATCAGTCAACTCATCAGGTTCGTTTTAAAATAACTGGTCAGGAGCTTATTTTATCGGCCGAAGACTTAGATTTGTCGAACGAAGCTGAAGAACGTCTAAGCTGTAATTATGAAGGCGAAGATATTGAAATCGGTTTCAATTCAAAATTTGTTATTGAAATGCTCAATAATTTAGATACTGAACAAATTAAATTCGAGATGTCGGCTCCAAACAGAGCTGGTTTAATACTGCCTGTAAATTCCGAACAAACAAATGAGGATGTTTTGATGTTGGTTATGCCAGTTATGCTTAATGGCTAATATTATTGACAAAAAATTTCTTCAAAAAATTAATTTAATAATGCGTTTATACTAAAAACGTATGTCTAAAAGTTGATTAAAATTTGAACATAATCATTACTCATAGACATTAGGAATAATATGACTTTTAGGAATAATATTAAATAAAAATAATTAAATAATGGATTGTAATTCAGCGGATTTTTTTAATTTTACGCACATTTAAAAACCAATAAAAACATAATACAATAATCAGATGAAGATTTACCAAACAAACGACATCAGAAACATTGCCCTGGTTGGCGGCGCAAAATCAGGAAAAACCACTCTGGCAGAAGCTATGCTTTTTGAAGGTGGTGTAATTAACCGAAGAGGTACTATTGAGGATAAAAACACTATATCGGACTATAGAGAAATAGAATTAGAAAGGCAAAATTCGATTTTTTCAACTGTTCTCTACTCCGAATTTGAAGGTAAAAAAATTAATATTATTGATGTACCAGGCTTTGATGACTTTGTAGGTGAAGTATATGCGTCGTTAAAAGTTGCCGACACAGCGGTTATAGTTGTTAATTCTACTACAGGCGTTGAAGTTGGTACCGAAATGGCTTGGAGACAAACCACAAAGAATAAAGTTCCTGTAATTTTTGCACTTAATCATTTAGAACATGAACAATCTAATTTCGACGAAACTATAAGGCAGTTAAAAGCACAATTTGGGCAAAGTGTCGCCATTTTGCAATATCCTGTTTCTACTGGAGCATCATTTAATGAGGTTATTGACCTTGTAAAAATGAAATTATTACGTTTTGAACAAGGTACAGGCAAAACTCAGGAGCTTGATATTCCTGAAAATGAAAAAGACAAAGCTGAAAAACTACATGCTGCACTTTTAGAAAACCTTGCCGAAAGTGATGAAGTGCTGATGGAAACCTATTTTGATAAAGGTACACTTAACGAAGAAGAAATACAAAAAGGACTTAAATTAGGTATTATAAACAGAAGTTTTTATCCTGTGGTTTGTATTTGTGCAAAACACAATATGGGAATTAATAGACTTCTTAACATAATTGCAAACTATGCACCAGCACCTAATGAATCTTTAAATATTGCATTAACAACAACTGGCGACAAATTAACCTGCAACAATAGTACTCCAGCTTCTGCTTTGGTTTTCAAAACAAGTATAGAATCTCATCTTGGAGAGATAACTTTCTTCAAAATATATTCAGGAGAGATAACTACTGGTGTAGATCTTATAAATGCCAATACAAATGCTAAAGAAAGATTAAATCAGCTTTTTGTAATAGCTGGTAAAAACCGCGAAAGTGTTGAAAAATTACATGCAGGTGATATTGGTGCAACAATTAAATTAAAAAATACTTATACCAATAATACGCTTAATTCGATTAAAAACCAAGATATTAAGATAGAGCCTATTGTATTTCCTGAGCCAAAATTCAGAGTGGCAGTTAAGGCTAAAAACACTGCTGATGATGAAAAACTTGGTACTGTATTAAATGAAATGCGTAAAGTTGATCAAACATTGCTTGTAGGCTATTCAAAAGAGTTGAAACAATTAATAGTACAGGGGCAGGGTGAGCTTCATCTAAATATTGCAAAATGGATGATTGAAAATATTAATAAGATTCAAATTGAATATTTCACTCCAAAAATTCCTTACCGCGAAACTATTACCAAATCGGCAAAAGCAAATTATAGGCATAAAAAACAATCGGGTGGAGCAGGTCAGTTTGGTGAAGTATATATGATGATTGAGCCTTATTATGAAGGCATGCCTAATCAAACAGAATTTCCTATTAGGGGCAAGGATGAAATTCCACTTCAATGGGGAGGCAAACTTGTGTTCCAGAACTGTATAGTAGGTGGTGCGATAGATGCACGTTTTATGCCAGCTATTTTGAAAGGTATAATGGAGAAAATTGAAGAAGGTCCTTTAACAGGTTCTTATGCTCGCGATATAGTAGTAAGCGTATATGACGGTAAGATGCACCCTGTTGATTCAAATGAAATCTCTTTCAAATTAGCAGGACGTCATGCATTTAGAGAAGCTTTCCGCAATGCAGGTCCTAAAATTCTTGAACCAATTTATGATGTTGAAGTTATATGTCCTGAAGATAAAATGGGCGATGTAATGACCGATTTGCAAGGCAGAAGAGCAGTTATTATGGGTATGGAAAGTGAAGGTACATATCAGAAAATTAAAGCTAAGGTGCCATTAGCCGAAATGAACAGATATTCTACTGCATTAAGTTCTTTAACAAGTGGTCGTGCTACTTATGGCTTACGCTTTGCAGAATATTCGCCAGTACCACCAGATGTACAAACTCAATTATTGAAATCTTATCAGGATGAAGATGAAGAATAGGATTAGAAATTAACTTTATTAAACAACCTTATTAAAGCCGGAAGTATCCGGCTTTTCTTTTTCCTTAAGAAAAATACTATTGGAATTACCAAAAAATTTTTTCTGAAATATAATAATAATAAGTACTCCGATAGTTATAGCGGAATCAGAAATATTGAAAATAGGTCTGAAAAACAAAAAATGCTCACCGCCCCAGAAAGGAAGCCAAGAAGGGAAGTAGCCTTCAAACAAAGGGAAATACAACATATCGACAACCTTACCATGCAAAAAGCCGGCATAGCCACCTTCGGCAGGGAACATTGTAGCAACATTGCCTTGCATAAAACAACTTTCGCTGAATATTAAGCCATAAAAAGCACTATCGACAATATTTCCCATAGCACCTGCAAAAATCATTGAAACAGTAATTATTAAGCCACTATGGGCTTTCTTTTTTATCAGAAAATAAATATAATATGCTATAGCGCCTGATGCAAAAATTCGAAATAGACTAAGAAAAATTTTACCAAACTGCCCAGCAAATTCAAGCCCAAAAGCCATTCCATTATTTTCTATAAATCTTATTCTAAACCAGTTTCCAAACACAAAAAATTCTTCTCCGATAAACATATTAGTTTTTACCAGTATTTTAGATAACTGATCAAGAAATAACACTATAAAAATAGTAATTAAAGCCTTTTTCAACGCACAGTCAGATTTAAAAAAGTATTATTTTTTAAGGTTTTGCTTATTTTTAGCTTCTATGCTTAAAGTAGCATGAGGCACACTGCGAAGTCGTTCTTTAGAAATGAGTTTACCCGTTTCGCGGCAAATACCGTAAGTTTTATTTTCAATACGGACGAGAGCATTTTCGAGCGATTTTATAAACTTTTGTTGGCGGGCAGCCAACTGGCTATTTTCCTCTTTTGATAGCACTTGATGACCTTCTTCTAGGATTTTAAATGTAGGAGAAGTATCAGTAGTATCATTATCATTAATATTGGTGTAAGCTTCGGTAAGCAATTCCAAATCGTGCTTAGCTTTTTCGAGCTTATCAAGAATTATTTGTTTAAATTCCTGTAATTCCTCATCGGAATATCTTTTACGTTCTGTGGCTTCTTTTTTCATAATTGTGTTTTTAAGAAATAAAACAACTTATACTTTTTTAACATCGACAAAAATAATAACATCTTCGTCAAGTTCCAATTTTATTTTTGCACTTTCCGAAATTTTATCAGTTATTATTAGCTGATTAGCTAAAATTTCTGAACAAATATAATCAAAATTATTATCAATTGCAGTTTTTAACAAATTATTATTTTCTATTTCAACAATAATTTTGTCTGTTACTTCAAACGCTTTATCTTTTCTAATATTTTGAATACGGTTAATAAATTCCCTTGCAAGTCCCTCTTCTTTTAATTCTGGTGTAATTGTAATATCAAGGGCTACAGTTAAGTTGCTGTTAGTAGTTAAAAGACAACCTGGTATATCTTCAGTAATAACTTCAGCGTCTTCAGGGTTAATTGCAACAGTCTGATTATTAATAACAAATTCATATTTACCAGTTTTTTCAAAATTGATAATTTCATGTTGGTTCATCGAAGTAATAAGCGATGCTAATTTCTTCATTAGCTTGCCATAGCGTGGACCGAGACTTTTAAAATTAGGTTTAATTGTTTTAACTAATTTACCATCAGCATCATTAATAAACTCAATTTCTTTTACATTAACTTCGGATAAAATGATATTACTTACAGATTCCACTCTTGTTTTAAATTCGTCTTCGCTATAAGGTACCATTATTTTAGAAAGAGGCTGTCGAACTCTAATACCTATTTTTTTGCGAAGCGACAAAACCATAGACGACAATTTCTGAGCTAACTGCATTCTTGCTTCAAGTTCCTTATTTATGAAAGCTGAATTACAAACAGGCCAATCGGCAAGATGAACTGAATTAATATTGTGTTTTCTGGTAACAGAATTTAAGTCAGTAAAAAGGCGGTCGGCAAAAAAGGGAGCAATAGGAGCTATAAGCATAGCAACAGTTTCTAAGCAAGAATATAAAGTTTGATAAGCCGAGATTTTATCGTCCGAAAAACTTCCTTTCCAAAACCTTCTTCTGCATAAACGGACATACCAATTGCTAAGATATTCATCAACAAAATTCTGAATAGCTCTGCCTGCTTTAGTTGGTTCATAATTATCGTAATAAGAATCAACATCTTTAATGAGAGTATTAAGTTCCGACAATATCCACCTGTCAATTTCAGGTCTTTTGTCAAAATCAATTTCATTTTGAGAATAATTGAAGCCATCAATATTTGCGTATAAAGCAAAAAAGGCATAAGTATTATATAAGGTGCCAAAAAATTTACGTTGCACTTCAGCAACGCCGGCAATATCAAATTTAAGATTATCCCATGGCTGAGCATTAGTAATCATGTACCAGCGTGTAGCATCGGGGCCGAATTTTGAAATTGTGTCGAAGGGGTCAACAGCATTGCCGAGCCGTTTTGACATTTTGTTGCCATTTTTATCAAGTACAAGACCGTTAGAAACAACAGTTTTAAAGGCAACAGAATCGAAAAGCATAACGGCTATAGCGTGCAAAGTAAAGAACCAGCCTCGTGTTTGGTCAACTCCTTCGGCAATAAAATCGGCGGGGAAATGTGTTTCAAAATATTCTTTGTTTTCAAAAGGATAATGAAGTTGAGCGTAAGGCATAGAACCAGAATCAAACCAAACATCAATAAGGTCAGGTTCTCTGAACATCTTTTTACCTGCGGACGAAACAAGAATAATATCATCAACATAAGGGCGATGAAGATCAAAAGTATTATAATTTTCTTCATCAAAATTATCATGAATATAGTTTTTTAATGGATTAAAGCTCATAAAACCAACATCAATTGATTTTTTAATTTCTTGATGCAGCTCTTTAACTGAGCCAATACATTTTAGTTCAGATTTATCTTCAGTTGACCATATAGGTAAAGGTATTCCCCAGAACCTGCTACGGCTTAGGTTCCAATCGACCAAATTTTCGAGCCAGTTGCCAAATCTTCCAGAACCAGTTGATTCAGGTTTCCAGTTAATTTGATTGTTAAGCTCTATCATTCTGTTTTTAAGTGCTGTAGTTTTAATAAACCAACTATCTAAAGGATAATATAAAATTGGTTTGTCGGTGCGCCAGCAATGTGGATAAGAGTGTTCATATTTTTCGGCTTTAAAAGCTCTGTTTTCTTTTTTAAGTTTAATAATAATGTCTATATCAACATTATTTTGCGATTTTTTATCGTCAGGTTCAAATTCGGTTTTTACGAATCTGCCGGCAAATTCGCCCATTTTGTCAACAAATTTACCTTGTTTGTCAACCAATGTAAGAGAGCCTAAATCATATTGTTTGCCCATTCTAAAATCATCGGCACCAAAACTAGGGGCAATATGAACAATGCCAGTACCGTCTTCGGTTGTAACAAAATCGCCTATAATAACTCTAAAAGGGTCGCTATCGTTGGGTTGAACATAAGGGAGCAATTGTTCGTATCTGATACCAAATAAATCTTTACCCGAATATTCTCCTTTAATTATAAAAGGAATATTCTTTTGTCCAGGCTCATAATCATCATAATTTAATGTTGCATTTTCGTTAGGAAAATATTTTGATAATAAATCTTTGGCAAGGATAACAGTAACAGGAGCAAAAGTGTATGGATTATAGGTCTTAACTTTAAGATAACTTATTTTTTGTCCTACGGCGAGCCCTGTATTTGAAGGTAAAGTCCAAGGCGTAGTGGTCCAAGCTATAAAGAATACCTCTTCTTTATCATTTTCAAAAAGGAATTCAGAATCTGAGTTTTTAACAACTTTAAATTGAGCTACAACAGTGTTATCTTTAACATTTCGATAGCAACCAGGTTGATTGAGTTCGTGTGTGCTTAGTCCTGTACCGGCTGCAGGCGAATAAGGTTGTATTGAATATCCTTTATATAAGAGTCTTTTTTCAAAAAGATTTTTTAATAAGAACCAGACTGATTCGATGTATTTATTAGTAAATGTTATGTAAGGATGTTCAATGTCGACCCAATAGCCCATTTTTACGGTAAGTTCGTCCCATAAATCCTTATATTTCATTACCTCTTTTCTGCACTCGTTGTTATATTCAGCAATAGAAATTTTTCCCCCAATATCTTCTTTAGTAATAGAAAGTTTTTTCTCAACACCTATTTCAACTGGTAAGCCATGAGTATCCCAACCTGCTTTGCGTTCAACAAGGTAACCTTTCATAGTTTTATAACGGCAAAAAATATCTTTTATGGTTCTTGCCATAACGTGATGAATGCCAGGTATACCATTGGCAGAAGGAGGTCCTTCATAAAACACGAAAGGTTTTTTATTTTTTCTGTTTTCTAAGCTTTTTGCGAAAATATCATTATCTTCCCAATGTTTTAAAACTTCATTTGCTAGCTCTGTAAGGCTTAAACTTTTATATTCCTTGTATTTTCCCATATCAATAATTAAAAATCCTATTTCAGGTAATATATTTTAATAATATTTCCTGAAATTTAGCCTGCAAAATTAAAAAAATAGTGGGATATAGTTAGAATTTAGGTTAA
>CAZDEU010000072.1:0-13122 GCA_964504265.1 uncultured Bacteroidales bacterium | reverse complement strand
AAATTGCCACTAATAGCCAATAAACAAAGATTAACGATTAATATTCAATTTTATTAGATGAAGCTTTCCAATTTTCAAAAACCACTTTAGATTCTTCGTTCATAAAAGAAATGAAAGGAATTTTGCGGTCGTGTTTGCATTTTTCAATTTCTTCATAAATAAAAGAATCGTCAAATCCAGCATCAGCGGCATCGTGTTTAGTTGAAGCGTAATAAACTTTTTTAGGTCTTGCCCAGTAAATAGCCCCGAGGCACATGGGGCAAGGTTCGCAACTGGAATATATTTCACAATCGTCTAGTTGAAAAGAATTTAAGTTTTTGCAAGCATCTCTAATAGCAACAATTTCAGCATGAGCAGAAGGGTCGTTAGTTGTGGTAACCTGATTGCTACCTCTACCGACAATCTTACCATTTTTAACTATAACAGCACCAAATGGTCCACCAACACCAGTTTTAGCATTATTTAGCGCCAATTTGATGGCTTCTTCCATAAATTCTTTTTTAGCTTCTTCCATAAAATTTCAGTTTTTAATTTTTTATTACAAAAGTCAGAAAATATTTTAAATAAACAAATTATTTATAAAAATTTACATAATGTTTTCTTTTTCTTTTACAGGCATATAAGGGGAGCGATTAATTATTGAGCGACCTAAAGTAATTTCGTCGGTATATTCGAGAGCATCGCCCACAGCTACACCTCTGGCAATAGTAGAAATTAAAATGTTGTAATCTCTAATTTTTTTATAAAGGTAAAAAACAGTAGTATCGCCTTCAATAGTAGCAGGTAGCGCCATAATAATTTCATTTATTTCGCCCGAAGCAGCTTTTACTAACAGAGGTTCAATATTTAATTCACTTGGACCAATACCATCAATAGGAGATATTATACCGCCAAGTACGTGATAAATACCTTTGTGCTGTGCTGTTCTTTCAATAGCCATAACATCGCGAGCATCTTCAACCACACAAACAACCGAATGATTTCTGTTCTTATTTGAACATATTGAACATATTGAGTTATCAGAAATATTATTACAGATAACGCAATATTTAATTTCACTTCTTAAACGAATAATTGAATTGCCAAGAGCTTCAGAATAAGCTACTTCTTTTTTTAAAATATGCAATGCTAATCGTAATGCTGTTCTTCGACCAATACCTGGCAATTTTGCAATTTCGTTTACAGCCTCTTCAACTAATTTAGATGGATAAGTTTCCACAAAAAAAATTTAATAGTTTATACATTTTAAATAACTGACAAACTTTCCTATTTTTGCCATTGCAAAGTTAATGTAAAAATTTTAAAAAAATAAAATTGAATATTTATATATGTCGCCCCAGTTAATTTTTTTATGTCTTTTGATTTATTCTGTAATTCTTTTCATTGCAGGGAGAATAACATCAAAAAAAGCAAATAACGATAGTTTTTATCTTGGGAACAAATCATCGCCTTGGTATATTGTAGCCTACGGTATGATAGGAGCTTCAATATCAGGTGTTACATTTGTATCAGTTCCAGGCGATGTTTATAATAGTTCTTTTTCATATATGTTAGTAGTAGCAGGTTATTTATTTGGATATATAGTTATTGCAAATATATTAATGCCAATGTATTACAAGCTCAACCTAACTTCAATTTATTCGTATTTAGACCAAAGATTTGGAAATTATTCATATAAAACCGGAGCATCATTTTTTATTTTATCAAGAATGATTGGTGCATCGTTCAGAATGTTTTTAGTTATTAATATATTACAAATATTTGTATTTGATAAATGGAATATCCCTTTTGGAATTACTACTGCTTTATTTATAGGATTAATACTTTTATATACATATAAAGGAGGGATAAAAACCATAATATGGACAGACACAATACAAACAACATTAATGCTTTTGGGAGTTATTGTTACAATATTTATTATTAAATCGGATTTGAATATTTCATTGAAAGAGCTGTTTGTTAATTCTTATGATTCTCCTTATTCTCAGCTTATTATTACTGAATGGCAATCAAAGGGTTTTTACCTTAAACAATTTTTTTCAGGAATTTTTATAACAATAGTAATGACTGGATTGGACCAGGACATGATGCAAAAGAATTTGAGTTGCAGAAATATTAAAGAAGCTAAAAAAAATATGTATTGGATGAGTTCTGCATTAGTGCCTGTTAACTTATTATTTATGACGTTAGGACTAATACTGTATTATTATGCAGAAACAAAGGGCATAGCATTACCAACCTTTGCTGATGGTAAAATTGCAAGCGATAATTTATTCCCGCAAATTGCTTTTAATAACTTGGGTACATTTGCAGGACTCACGTTTATAATTGGAATTTTGGCGGCTGCTTATTCGAGTGCCGATGGTGCTTTAACAGCACTTACAACTTCTTTTGCCATTGATATACTTGGCTTACCAAACAAAAAGCATTTAAACGAAAATCAAAAAATTAAAAGAAGATATGTTATACATGCCTTAATGGCAATTGCTATGTTGGGAGTTATTATGCTTTTTAAAGCTATAAACGATAATTCTGTAATACAAGCTTTATTTACTATTGCTGGTTATACTTATGGACCTTTGCTCGGGTTATATTCGTTCGGACTTTTTACCAAACGTAAATTAATCGACAATTTTGTGCCTTACATTGCCATTGCTTCTCCTATTATATGCTATATACTTAGTGCAAATTCAGAAGCATGGTTTGCCGGATATAAATTTGGCTTTGAATTATTAATTTTAAATGGTTTACTTACTTTTGCAGGTTTGTTTGCAATTAGTAATAAAAAATAATTTTTCTTTTGTATAATAATTTAACAATCAGTTTTTTATTATTTAATTCAATAAAATTTGGATATTTTTTTAACACAATAATTATAGTATAAATGAGTATAGAAAAACATATAAAAGCCTTTGCAAAATTAGGCGATGTATTCAGAGAATATTGCGACAAAAATAATGAAAATTCACACTATTCTAATTATTTTAAAATTCTTAAAGCAGCTATTGACGTATCTTATACAGAAAATCAATGGTTTATACCTGATTTTGTAAAACATGCTTTAAAGGTATGGGGCGAAACTTTAACTGAAAACAATATAAGGCAATGGTTAGAACCTTATATTGAAAAAATATCGCAAAAAACAATCAAAACTGCTTGTGTAATAATGCCTGGCAATCTTCCTCTTGCAGGTATGCACGATTTTATTAGTGTTTTAATTACAGGTAATAATTTTAAAGGCAAATTATCATCAAAAGACAAAATTCTTTTGCCTGCTATTGCCGAAATATTAACTATGATTGATAATTCATACTCAGGCAAAATTACATTTGTTGATAAAGAATATTTGAAAGGTTTTGATTTTATTATTGCCACAGGCAGCGATAATACATCAAGATATTTTGAATATTATTTTGGAAAATATCCTAATATTATAAGAAAAAACAGAAATGGCGTTGCCGTTTTAACAGGTAATGAAACAAAAGAAGAATTAGAGAAACTTGCAAACGATATTTTTATGTATTTTGGACTTGGATGTAGAAGTATTTCTAAAATTTTTGTTCCCGAAAATTTTAATTTTAACAATTTATTTGAAGTTTTTGAAAAATATAATTTTTTAAGTAATCATAATAAATATTGCAATAATTACGATTATTACAAATCAATATATCTGGTTAATAAAGATACATTTTTAGATAATGGATTTCTAATGTTAAAGCAGGATAACAAATTTTCTTCTCCTGTTTCTGTATTGTATTTTGATTATTATAAATCATTTAACCAACTTAATGAATTTTTAGAAATTAATAAGGAACTTTTACAATGTATTTGTGCCGATATTCAAGAGATTAATAAAGCTATTCCATTGGGGCAAGCACAACAACCTAGTTTAAGCGATTATGCCGACAATATTAATACTATTGATTTTATTATAAATCTATAAGTTTATAAAGTTTGTAAAGTTTGTAAAGTTTATTAAGTTTGTAAAGTTAAATGATTAATGTTAGTATATAAAAATATTGAATACGTCTATTATTTTAATTAGTAAATAGTAATTAGTGTACTTTTGTGGCGAATATTTAAATCTGCGGAATTTTGTTTGCTCTAAATCTCAATATCTGAAATTAAATTAACACCATAAAAAAAAATAATGAAAATTTTTAGAAAATATTTGTTTTATTAATAAAAATAAGTAATTTTGCAGCCTTGAAAATAAATATAAAAAGATGAAGAAAGACATTCACCCAAAAGATTACAGACTTGTTATTTTCAAAGACATGTCGAACGGTTATACATTTATCACCAAATCAACTGCTTATTCAAAAGAAACTGAAAAATGGGAAGACGGCAATGAATATCCTGTTATAAAACTTGAAATTTCAAATACATCACATCCCTACTTTACAGGAAAAATGAAATTGGTTGATACAGCAGGTAGAGTTGATAAGTTTAAAACCAGATATCAAAAACATATTGATGCCAATAAAGCTAAATCGCAGGCTCAATAATATTTTTTTAAAATTTTATTCATTTTTTTTTTGATTTTTTCAACTCCTGCAAATTTTGTAGGAGTTTTTTGTATTTATATATACTAATATTAGCAATTAAATGTAGTTTTGTTTTTTTAATCTTTATTCGGATTTGCTGTTAAATCTGTATGAATAGTAAGAGCAACAAGAAAAATTATTTTAATAAATCTCACATACAATTTTTTTAGATATGAACAAGTTCAGAGGTTGAATTTATGTAAGGATTAACTCGCTGTTAGTTAGTTAGTTAGTTGTAAAAAAATGATAAAAAATTGAAATTTTATGCTATAAATTGAAAAAATGTTGTAATATTGTAAAGTTTTTTTAGCATAAATTTAAACGGGTTCTAGTTTGTGTCTGAAAAAATCAAAAAAATGAATTTTTAGAACCCACCTTAAAAATTAAATATTTTATCAATCACTTAAAATATATATTATGAGATATAAATTAATAATTACATCGTTTTTTTTAATAATTGGCTGCTCTTTAAGCTATGGTCAATTTTCATTTGGTGTATCACCAGGTATCGGATTTAATAGTGCATATTTAGGATATAAGATTGATAACAAATTTGTTCCTTATATTGGATTTCAATATTTATATGGAAAATTTAAATATGAAGAAAAAGGATATATATATGATAGTTATATGCATCAAATTATTCCATATTCTGAAACAACAGATTTTTCAGGAAATTTATATATACCTAATATTGGATTAAAGTATTTTGTGAAGCAACAAAACCAATTACAAGCATATTTTTCTTTAAATATTGCTAAACCTCTGATAAGCGGAAAACTTAAATATGATAGACAGGCTGATGAAGAGTTTAATAAATATATGAAAGCCATTTGTATGTGGGGAGGAGAATTTGGATTTGGAATTGAATATTTCTTAGACGAAAACTTTAGTTTTGGCGGTGAGTTCGGTTTAAGATATTTACATTTGAAATATGAAGAATCTCACAACAGGGAAATATATAACCCTAATTTATCGACTTATCAGACTGTTAAAATTGAAGAAAATCTTTTAATTAAAACCAGCCCCACTTTCTCTAAAGTTTCGCTGAATTTTTATTTTTAATTTTTTTCAATTTTATATTCTTTAAAAAAGAATATGTTATAATTGTTCCTTCTATATTATCGAATTTCTTTGATTTAAAAATGCTTTATGATATATTTTTAAAATTAATATATTATGAATTTAAGTATAGCATCTCAAATTAATTATTAATCAAAAATCAATATTTTATGATTAATTATTAGTATGTTTGTATAGGAGACAAAAATTTATAATTATTATAATACATTATATATGATTAAAAATTATATAATAAGATTGGGATTAGTACTAATCGTTGTTTTTGTATTAATGTCTTGTGAAAAAATATATTACGAAATTGAACCTCTATCGGAAGTTTACGAATATCCTTTGAAAACTGGTAATTCGTGGAATTATCACAGAAGATTTATTGTAGAATATTTCGATATTTCTGATTCAACCAATATTATAGACAGAGATACAATAGAATCAGATTATATTATACAAAATGGTAGTAAAGTTATTTTAAACGACAGCATAACAGCTTATAAATTAATTTCCACAAATTTGACAAGCAATGTAACATCTTATGAGTATTGTAACAATAATTCACAAGGTTTTTATTGTTATGCCTATAAACTTAATGATGGAGCTGAACCATTTGCTAAAAAATTAAATATTCAAAATTTTTATATTAATTACCCTATAATGAATATTTTTTTGAACTTTAATGAAATTAAATCAGATAGCCTGTTTATTGAAAATCCTCCGGCAAAAATCCTTTCATACCCTATTACTTATAACACAAAATGGACATTAAGGGGAAATTGCGATTATATTGTATACAAAGAAATTATTGGTAATGAATTTATTACAATTAATCAAACTACTTATGAATGTTATAAAATAAGATATTCATACTCAAACAATATTAATGAAAATGTAGTTTTTACTGATTATATTGCATCTACTGGATTGGTTAAAAGAAGTGTTATTACAAAAAATTTAATAATTTCAAATGTAAATGGTGAAATTTTGAACCAAAGATGTAATTGTATAGAAAATGTAGAATTGATAGATTGTATGTTAAATTAATAATATTTGCTTTTTAATTATGTTTTTGAAGCAACTGTTAAGAATACTCAGCAAAACTTATATATAAAAATTCTCAAATTCCTTTTATTTTCAGTAATTTTGCAGCTCAGAAATAATTAATTGTTTTAATATGTCGGGTTCTAGAACTACAGAGAAAAAAACTTTAATGTTTATCATTACTCTTACATCTTTTTTTAATGCTTTTATGGCTGCTGCTATTAATATTGCTATTCCTGATATTGCAAAAGATTTTTCGATGAATGCTTCAGAAATAAGTTGGGTTGCAATGTCTTTTATTATTTCTTCAGCCGTTTTTATGGTGCCTTTTGGTAAAATTGCAGATATTCACGGACGAAAAAGAATATTTTTAATTGGTAATATTATATTCGTTTCTTCATCATTACTTTGTTTCTTTTCTACTTCAGGACTTTCGCTTATAATTTACAGATTAATACAAGGTATCGGCAGTGCCATGATTTTAAGTACTGCTACTGCTATAATTACTACTGTTTTTCCTCGTAAACACAGAGGTAAGCAATTAGGTATTAATATTTCGGCAGTATATTTGGGACTTACAGCAGCCCCATTTATTGGTGGTTATTTAACTCAGGTAATAGGCTGGCGGAGTATTTTTATGATGAATTTTATTGCAGGCATTGTTGTTATTGTAGGATTATTATTAAAGGTGAAATCGGAATGGGCAGATTCAAAAGGTGAAAAATTTGATTTTAAAAGCTCAGTTATTTATGTTGTTTCAATTTTACTTTTAATGTACGGACTTTCAAAATTACCCGAAAGTTCTGCCTTTATAATGGTTGCTGCCGGAATTATTTTATTTTTTGTTTTTATTAAAATAGAAACAAAAAATGAAAACCCTGTTCTTGATATTACTTTATTTACTGAAAATAAAGTTTTTGCCTTTTCCAATATAGCTGCATTGATTAATTATGCTGCAACTTTCGCAATTACTTTTGTTCTGAGTTTATATTTGCAGTATGCAAAAGGTTTAAAACCTGGCGAAGCAGGTTTAGTGCTTATAACCCAACCTGCTGTTATGGCTTTTGTAGCTATTGTAATTGGAAGAATTACAGATAAACACGACTCTCGTATCCTAGCTTCTCTCGGTATGGCTGTTATTGTTGTTGGTCTGTCACTTTTATATTTTCTTAAAACCGATACTTCAAATTATTATCTGATATTTTGTTTGGCATTTATTGGAGCAGGATTTGGTTTATTTACTACTCCTAATACTAACGCTGTTATGAGCTCGGTTGAAAGTAAAAAGTATGGTATTGCTTCTGCTATACTCGGCTCAATGAGATTGATGGGACAAATGATAAGTATGGCTGTAGCTGCTATGATTATTAATATTTTTATTGGAAAAAATATTATTTCTGACGATAATATTGATTTGTTTATGGATGGTGCAAAAAGTATTTTCCTGATTTTTGTTGCCCTCTGCTTTATTGGCGTTTTTGCTTCTCTTGCACGAGGAAAAACAAATTCAAACATTAATTAATTTTTTTATTGTTTTATCAATTATTTATTTATTTTTGTCAAAAATCTACTATACCGATAGACTATGTCTTTTTATTTCGTAAATAGTATATAAATATTGATGTTTTAAAAATTGTATTATTTTTTTTCACTAAACTATGAACAAAAAAATTGTAATTATTGGCGCTGGTATAGCTGGTATGGAAGCTGCAACTTTTCTCGGTAGTATGGGGCATAATGTTTTGTTACTCGAAAAAGATGAGAGACCAGGCGGACATCTAAAAAACTGGCAAAAACTTTTCCCTACTCTTCGTTATGGAAGTGAAATATTAGATTTTCTTAAACAAGGTGTTAAAATTGCTAATATTGATATAAAATGTAATGTTGATATTTACGATATTAAAAAAAACAACGATGTATTTGATGTTTATTATTCCCAATTGGGAAAAAACTACCATATAACTGCTGATACAATACTTGTTACCACAGGCTACGACCTCTTCGACGCAAGACTAAAAGAAGAATACGGATACGGTATTTACGAAAACGTTATTACTTCTGCCGACCTCGAAAAAATTTTTACTTCAGGCAAAGCTATTACTAATGCAAAAGGTGAAACTCCCAAACGTATTGGATTTGTTCATTGCGTTGGTTCACGAGATGAAAAAGTTGGTCATGTTTATTGTTCTAAAGTATGTTGTGTTACTGGTGTGAAGCAGGCTATTGAAATAAAACAACTGCTGCCCGATACTAAAATATATTCATTTTATATGGATATGAGAATGTATGGAATGCACTTCGAGGCTATGTATAAAAAAGCTCAGGAAGAATATGGCATTTCTTATATTCGTGGTAGGCTATCTGAAGCAAGCGAAAATATTGATGGAAGTATAATAATTAAAGTTGAAGATACATTAGCTGGTAAACCTATGAAAATGAGTGTTGATTTGCTTGTGCTTTTAATTGGTTTTATTCCTGCACAAGGCTCTAACAAAATTGGGAATATGCTTGGCTTAAAAACGGGTGTTAACGGTTTTTATAAAACAGCCGATCAGCACGCTTTAACTAATATTTCTAATGTGTCGGGTGTGTTTTTTGCTGGTGCTTGTACTTCTCCCAAAACTATTACTAATACTATTACCGATGCTAGGGCAGCAGCTTCTACTATTGCACGTTATTTAGAAGGTAATTCGATTATGTCGCGTAAATTAGCTTAATGTTTTATGACTAAAAATTTTGGTTTTACTATCAACTGTGAAAGGCAAATTGATTATGATGCTAATAATCATGCTGTATCTGAATATATTGATTCGCTTGAACCTACTTATAAAACTTGCATTTCGTGTGGCACATGTTCTGCAACCTGTACTGCTGCTCAGTTTACTGATTTTAGTTTCAGAAAAGTTTTGCTGTTAATTCGCCGTGGCGACTTATCAGTTGCCGACGAAATTAAAAAATGTATGCTCTGCGGTAAATGTACTTTGGTTTGCCCTCGCGGTGTTAACACCCGAAATGTTGTTTTATCAATTAAAAAAGCTGTTAATCATTTTAATCTTTGATTAATTATTAATATTATGAGCACTTACGACCCTTTTGTACTGCCTTTTGCTGCCGGAGTTGTTTTTATTCTTTTTGCATTTATTTTGAAATTATATAAATGGCTTTCAAGTATTGATAAAGCTGATAGAAGAAAAATTTTTAAAGGTTTTTTTAGTTTTAAGTTTTTTTTTGCTACATGGGAGGTAATTAGAGAAAGCCTTTTGCATTTTAAGATTTTTAAGCAAAACCCTGTGCTTGGCTTTATGCACTTTAGTTTAGCTTTTGGCTGGTTTATGCTTATTGCTATAGGTAATTTAGAGTCGCGTATACATGCTGGTACTGATATCAATCCTTATTGGTTTCCTATTTTCTTTGATTTTTTTGTAACCGACAAATCTTCTATTCCTTTTGAGTTCGTTTTTTCTTTTTTTATGGATTTTTTCTTGTTATTGGTTCTGATTGGTGTACTTATGGCAAGTATTAAACGTTTTTCTCCTGCTCTTTTTGGAATGAAGAAAACTACTAAGCTCAGATTTGGCGACTCTGTTGCTTTGTATTCGTTGTGGCTTATTTTCCCTCTGCGCCTCTTTGCCGAATCTTTTACTGCAGGTATTTATAATTCAGGAAGTTTCCTTACTTCGCCAATAGGGGAGCATGCTTCAATACTTTTTGATTTGGAACAGCCTGCTTATGTTTCGTGGTGGGCTTATTCTTTTGCTTTGGGAGCTTTCTTTTTTGCACTGCCTTTTTCTCGTTATCTGCATATCCCAGCCGAAGTTGTTTTAATCTATTTCAGAAAGTTTGGCGTTTCTTCTTATAATAAATTTAATGGATTTACTGAATTGGAAATTGATTCTTGTTCGCGTTGTGGTGTTTGTATTGATAAATGTCAGATTAATTTTGTTACTAACAATACTTCTGTTGCTCCTTCATATTTTATCAGAAATTTAAGATACGATAAGCCCGATGCTGTTCAAATACATTCTTGCTTGCTTTGCGGTCGCTGTCAGGACGCCTGCCCTGTTGGTATTGATATTAATAATATCAGAATTGCTGTTAGAAATAATTATAATGGCTATCATAAAACTTCATTTTCATATTTACCTGAATTAAATATTAATAAAGCCGATGTAGCTTATTTTGCAGGTTGTATGACTCATCTAACTCCTAGTATTATTGTGGCTATGAAACAGATTTTTAATGCTTCGGGCACAAAATGGATTTTTATTGATGAAAAAGGAGGAGCTTGCTGTGGAAGACCTCTTAAAATTGCTGGCGAATTAGAAGCTGCAGTAAGTCTAATGAATTTCAACAAAAGTTTAATCGAAAAATCTGGTGCTAAAGTTCTTGTTACTTCTTGTCCTATATGTTTAAAGGTTTTTAAAGATGATTACAATCTGAATGTAAAAGTATTACATCATTCTCAATATATTAATAATTTGATGATTGAAGGGAAATTAAATCTTCAGAAATCTGATTCTGTTAAAATGGTTTATCACGACCCATGTGAGCTTGGCAGAGGGCTTAAAATATATGATGCCCCTCGAAATGTTTTAAATAACTTTGGGCAACTTATTGAAGCTACTAATTCTAAAAATAAATCTTTGTGTTGTGGTGGTAGTCTTGGCAACACTTTTACATCTGACAAAGAACGTGAAAAAATTGCTTTAGATGCTTATATGCATTTAACATCATCATCGCCCGACTTGTTGGTAACTGCATGCCCTTTGTGCAAAAAAACTTTTAAAAGGTTTGGTAATAATAACGTTAAAGATATTGCAGAATTAGTTTTTGAACAATTGCAATGCGAGGTTAGAGATGTAAGCAATGAATCCAGAAATCATTTATAGAAAATCGAATTGCAAAATTTTAGCAATATTATTAGATTAGAAGGTGGGTTCTAAAAATTAATTTTTAATCCGTAACTTTTCCAACTTTACGTAATATGTATGCCTATTTTTTTTAGTAAATCAGCCGTTTTTGCTGTAATTTCAGCATTGTACCACTTATCATTTATATTAACTTTTCTTATTTCTTTTTAGAAAAGGATTAAATCTATTGGGGAATATTTTTTGTTAACACTATTTTCAATTAACTTAATATTACTAGGTATAATTCGATAATAAATAGGAAGTTTTAATCCTACTGAAAAAACAAACATTATATTGGCTAAAGACTCGAACGTTCCTTTTTTACTTTTGCTTAGCTTGGTAATGTCCATTTTCTTTGAGTTTGAGAGCAAGTCTGTTCCATCAAATAAAATATTGTCATTAGCTTTGCTAAATTCTTTAAAAAAGATGTTATTTGCTTACGCTGTACTCCTATTTCCCTTAGAAAAGTTGTTAATGATTTTGGTGATAGAGATAGACCTGGATATTGTTCAGACAAGTAGTTGTGATAATAATGATACTCCATGTTTTTCATAGGGCTTTGGTAAACTAACCTTCCATAAGCTAAGGCTATGATAATTTGCCAATGAGCAGGTAAATGTTTTTCTAAAAGAATCAGATATTCATTAAAATGATTGTCAATAAAAGCAGTGATGCCAAATTCTTTTACTGCTAATTTTGAAACTATTAATTCACGCTTACGCAACTTTGCTTTATCTGATTCAATAAAGCCGTCCTCCTTTGTTATGCGATCTAATATTTTGCCAGAAATTTTTCGAGATCGTTTTTTGTCAGGATCCCATTTACTAGTTACTTCGTACAAATAATATTTGCCATTAATATTACGAAGCTCTGTTCCTTTTTGTTTGTGTTTAGTTGCCCATTTTGGATGTATTGCCTTGATATTTAAATATTACGTATTTACGTAATAGCAAAATAACATTAAAAAATTCGATAATCCAAATTATTCGATACATTTCTTTTAAAATATTATGTATTTTTATAAAAAATTACGGTTTAATAGTATTACTCCCCAATAACTGAAGACTAATATTACCGCTTTTGTCATATAAATTTGATTTAAGGTTTTTTAGCATTCGCTAAGATAGATTTATGTTTCAAAAATGTAAGATACAGAATTACAAATATTTAGCTTTAAAATTATTAAAATACATTTTATGTTTATTACAGTTTTAGTAGAACTTAGCGAATGATTGGCAGTAGATAATTAACATTTGGTCGTTAGATAATTTTAATGCAGTTAAAAAACTAAAACATGATAGCCAAAAAGCTATTTAGAATCAAATTTATATGCCAAAAGCTATATTGATGCAATCGCAATTATAACGTAACACAACAACCAGCTTAGCATAACGGCTCAGTAAAATTTATCTTGACATTTTATTATTTTGTAGTAACTTTGTTGTTTATTGATAGTATAAAACAAGAAAATCGCCGCAGAGCTAAGCAGTGACCGTTACCATTCATTCTTGGAGATTGCCAACAACATATGATGGAAAAAATCGTAT
>CAZDEU010000071.1:9921-13311 GCA_964504265.1 uncultured Bacteroidales bacterium | reverse complement strand
GATTTGTTATATTTGCACTTTAAGATGCAATGAAAACCTTTCCAAATATATTTGTAGCTCTGCCTGTTATTGATGAACTTGATTTTTTACCCAGTACCATTAATTGTATTTTAAACCAAAGCTATCAAAATTATAATGTATATGTAATTATTAACCAACCTGATTCTTGGTGGGAAAACACAAATAAAAAAGAAATATGTTTACGAAATAAAGCCACTATTGAGTGGATTTATTCTTTGAATAACAATAAAATTAAGATAATTGACAGAAGTAGCAAAGGTAAAGGCTGGTCAGACAAAGAAGCTGGCGTTGGCATAGCACGCAAAACGGTTATGGACAACATAATTAATTTTGCAGATGATAATGATTTAATTTTAAGTATGGATGCCGATACAATTTTTGAATCTGATTATTTTGAAAAAATTATAGAAACTTTTCAAAAAAACAAGAAAGCAGTTGGTTTGTCAGTGCCATATTATCATAAGCTAACAGGTGCAAATAAAATTGACCGTGCTATACTCAGATATGAGATTTATATGCGCTATTATGCAATAAATCTTTGGCGGATTAATACACCATATAATTTTACTGCTTTAGGCTCTGCTATTGTTGTTCCCATTAAAGTTTACAAGGCAGTTGGCGGTTTAACTCCCAAAAAAGGTGGAGAAGATTTTTATTTTCTTATGAAAATTAGAAATTATGGAGAAATAATTAATCATTTACCAACAAAAGTTTATCCGGCTGCACGTTTTTCAAACCGTGTGGACTTTGGAACTGGCCCCGCTATAATAAAAGGTGCTGAAAATAATTGGGACAGCTATCCCATTTATAATTATATGTATTTTAATGAAATATATGGTACTTATCAACAATTTGAAAATCTTTATTATAATGATATTGATACTCCTTTAATTAATTTCTTGAATAATAATAATCCTGATAAAAATATTTGGGAATTACTAAGAAAAAATTTCACTGACAAACAAAAATTTATTTCTGCTTGTCATACAAAAATTAATGCTTTACGGATTTTGCAATATCTTAAATATCGTCATAACAACTCAAATAGTACTTCGGATGAATATAATCTAATATTTTTCATAAAATCATTTTTTTACGATGATTATATAAAATTTAAAGACGTATTAGATAATTTATCATTTAAAACATCTGAGGTAATTATTTTAGATAAGATAAGAAATATGCTTGCTTCAAAAGAAGAAATGTTACAAAAAGGTATAATTAAAGTAGTTAATGGGAATTTTATTTTATAATTATGATAACAATACTTGGACCTACTGCTACAGGTAAAACCCGCCTTGCCGCTTTAATAGCATACAAATTAAACGGCGAAATAATAAGTGCCGACTCAAGACAAGTTTTTAAAAATATGAATATTGGCACAGGTAAAGATTATGACGATTATAATGTAAAAGGAGAAATTATTAAAAGTCATATTGTTGATATTGAAGAAGCAGGTGCAGAATATAGCGTACACCAGTTTGTAAAAGATTTTAATATTGCATATAATTTAATTATTAAAAAAAACAAATTGCCAATATTATGCGGTGGTACTGGTTTGTATATTGAAGCTGTTTTAAAAGCATACAACTTACCTGAAGTTCCTGAAAACAAAATTTTGCGAAATGACTTAAAAAACAAAACTTTAGAAGAATTAATTTTAATATTAAAAAAGCTAAAGATAAACCATAATACAACCGATTTTACCGATAAAGAAAGAACTATCAGAGCTATTGAAATTGAAGTTTTTAAAAATGAAAATAACACTGAAACAAACAAAAAAATTAATTCAAAAGTTTTTGGAATTACTGGCAACAGAGAACTTATAAAAGAAAGAATAACATTAAGATTAAAACAGCGTTTGCAACAAGGACTGATTGAAGAGGTTGAAAATTTATTGTCAAAAGGTGTAACTCACGAAAAATTATTATTTTACGGGTTAGAATACAGATATATTTCATTATTTCTTCAAAATAAAATTACATACAATGAAATGTTCAATAAGCTAAACATTGCAATACATCAGTTTTCGAAAAGGCAGATGACGTGGTTCAGAAGAATGGAAAAGAACGGAATTAAAATTAACTGGCTCAACATTGAATGGCAGCAAGAGCAAAAAATTGACTACATTATTCAAAACTATTTAAAATAAAAAAGCCAACCTTAATGGCCGGCTTTTTTAAAATGAAAAAAAACGAATTACAAAAACAAATTATTTCTTTTCGTAAGTTGAAGTACCTGTCATATTTTCAATATTACCTGCTGAAGCATTGGAACCATCTTCAAGAACAATCATTTCTTTGCTCTTTAATTGGTCAATTACAGTAGTGAATACTGGGCAATAAGCTCCTGTATAAGTTTCATTACTAACATTTGTACCGCTAGTTGTTGAACTTGCAGTAACCTGTGAAATAATAACTTCACCATTTTTATATTCAGCATTTTTGTTCTTTTTACCAAACCACCAATTACCTTTTACTGATGAATTTTGAATAAAAGTACCATCAATTTCAGTAGTTGTACGTGTAAAAGTGCCGTCTGTTTCAAAAGTAATATTTTCAGTATACGAATATGTATACGAATTTGTGCCATATTGTACACTCATTAAGCTACCATTATAAGTAGCATTAATCATAGTAGTTCCATCCTGACCTGAGAGTTGTTGGGCTACTAAAGTCCAATCACCTTTTAATCTGGCTTTTCTGGATTTTAATGAAATAAAAGGATCATTTTCTCCTTTTTTGCAACTTTGAAAAGTTGGAATTGCAAGTGCTGCAATTAATACTAATACTAAAATTTTCTTGATTTTCATAATGTTTGATTTTTGGTTAATAATGTTTAAAATTATATGCAAATATAATTCATTTTCTAATTTGTCAAGTGTTTTTTTGCTTTTTTTTTAAAAAAAAAATTAAAAATTCATTATTTCTCAAACGAATGTTGCCTCGACATATTGAAATCATTATATATTTCGCTTTTTTTAGAAATAATATCAATATCCTCTATTCTGAAATCATAATTGCAATAATTACAAACTGTATATTCTTTTGTAGCATCTTCCCAAAAAATATTATCACATTCGGGGCATTTAATTCTGAACATTACTCCATTTTTTTCGGCTATTAGTGCTGTAATACTTCTTATATGAGTTAGTTCGAGCCTCAGTTTATTCAATATCCATATAAGAAAAACTATACATATTATAACAAGCAGTGCAATAATTGCAATAATTAATTCCTGAAATACATTTAATCCCGAAAATATAAAAGACGCTAATAACATGTTGTTTTTTTGAATAAGTTTTTTTATGAATTAAAATTAATACATATAGCAACTTTATTGTAACATAAGTATTATTACTTAGTAATT
>CAZDEU010000071.1:0-9821 GCA_964504265.1 uncultured Bacteroidales bacterium | reverse complement strand
TATGATATTTTAAAATAAATTTGTGTTTAATTTGAGGATTAAATTTATAAAATATACTGTTATTTTTACATCTTTTTAATGTCTTTTTCAAATTGTTTTGTTGAAATATTCATTGTTTTTAAATTAGTTTTAATATGAAGTATTGGTATAGATTTTTCGTGCGATTGAAGTGTAACAGGCCTCATCAAACTATTATCAGGCAAATCCCATATTTCATGACCACCTTCAGTTCTTTTTAAAATAAGACCTTTATATTTTAAGTATTTTCAAAATTTTGTGGTAGGAATAGGTTTCATTGTTAAACATAAGAAAATCTAAATTTTTCTTCATTATATATAATATTAGGATATTTATTAAGTTGATTTATTAATTTTGCAGTAGGCTTAGGTGGTTGGAATTCTTTTGGTTTTAATGTCCAACCATAAGAAAGTAATAATCTTTCTAATGTTCCTTTTTTAATAGTTTCATCAAAGAAAATTGTAAGTTCTTTATTAAATTCACTTTTAGCACTATCTAAATCTTTAGCATAAGCTGATATTTCTAATGCTGGACAATAAGCTACAAAATAGTTTTCTTCTTTTAGAATCGCAACCATAAGCATTATTTCCATATTCCCTTGTTTATTAACAGAAATGCTTTGTTTGTTCATTTTAATGCCTCCCTTTTCTTAATTAGAAACGTCTTTATCGTAGATTTTATTGTTAGCTTGCATAGTTGCTGAAAAAATACTAAAACAATAGCACTTTTTTGCATTCTGACTTCAAATATTTTACAAAAATAATTATAAAAACATATTAAACAAGTTCTAAAAACTTTTTTAACATTTTCTTATTTTTTTATTACTCCTTCATCTTATGAAAATCCGCTAATTGCTTAATCCGCAAATCTTTTATCTCTATTTTACTTTTTAAAATACTATGTTTTTCTTTTCTTAGTCTTTGCTAAGGCTTTTTTCTTATCTTTATTTAATTCACTAACATTTATTGTAGTAAGTTGAAATTTATTAAACGGGAATATTGATGTTATATTTGAAGTATGTTAACGTAAACTATTTATTGCTATACTTAGTCCTGAACCGAAAACTAATTCTGATTGCTGCTGCTCAGTTTAATTGGTTTTTTATTAAATCCAAGAACAGCAACTGATTCAACAAAATTATGTAGTCATATAGAGGTGTCTTAATATCGTTAATACTAATTTTTGTAAATAAAAATATTTCGCTACTTTTTTGTTTATTGGCTGTAAAATGAAAATCAACATAATATCTTTCAAAAAGGTCTTTAATATTTATTTTACATTCTTGTTCGGTTTTTTGAACTTGATTGTGGAATTTAAAAAATAAAAATCGTGTAATATCAAGGAGGTGAGTTTACTATTTTCATATTGTTAATACGATTGTGAGTTTATTGCATAAGATAATTCAATATTTTCTCTTTTAGCTTTAGAAAAATTTCTTATAACTTTAAAATATTCTTCACCAGCTTTATTCTGTTGGTAGCAATTATTTAAAAATATCGGAATATTGTCTACATTTATTGAATTGTTATGAATATTTTCATTTTTTAAAAAATCATAAAATTTAGGTTTATTGTTTACTTTTGCTTTTAAAATTTAACAAATTGAATAAAAAAATTAATAACAGCATCTGCATATTTTTAGTTTTAATTACATTTTTAATAAGTAATTGTGTTAAATCTCAGAACGAGTCTTTGATTTCTTTTAATCTTAACGAACATAAATCTGATAATTTTACTAATGAAATTATTAATAAATTATCAAAAATAAATTCTAAACCTATAAATAAAACTTCGGTTTCTTTTGTTTTTAATGAAAATATTTATTTAAAGAAAATAAATAATAATAAAATTAATTGCGATTTTAAAATAAAATGTTCTTCTGCAAATGGAGATACTATTTATAAAAAATTTTCAATTAAACATGAATTATTACCTAACCATATTATTTATTCAGTAATTCTCAACAAAATTAATTCTGATAAAAAATTTGAAAAATCTTATGAAACTTTAGGGTTTAATGAAAATAACTTTTTAGAATTCTCGCTTCCCTTTTATGATTCTCTTGAAAATTCAATAAATATTGAAAATTACACATTAAATGTAATATCACGAAAATTTATATATAATGATGAAAATATAAATAAATTAGATAAACGATTAAATTTTATTGATAATTATTATAATTCTGACAGCATTATAAAATCAGCATTAATTATTCTTAGAAATATGAATACCGACAGTGTTGATATGCTTGCTGTTTACAACCGAGAAATTAAAAAAATTGAAATCTCAAAAAATAAATTAATTGAATATAATTTTCCTCGATACTTAAATCTTGAAAGTTTTGACCCCATTAACTTTTTAAAAAATATTCAAATACTTTCAGATGAGATTAATAATACTAAGAATAAAATAAATATTTCTTTTTCTAATTTAGATTATATATATACACAAACTGGATTAAAATTTCTTAAATCAAATAATACTAATGAAGCTAAAACATATTTTTTTAAAGCTATTCAATTTAATCCTGAGTATATTCCGGCTCAACTCGAAATTGCAAAACTTAATATAAAAGCTGGCAACATATATGCCGCAACCGATAGTTTAATTAATATTTATAGTATTCATATAAATAATTATGATGAAAATAACAAATCAGAATTTAATTCTGTTGCTGTTTTGCTAAAAGCTTCACTTATTAATAAAGGTAATGATTTGCTAGCAAAAGAAGATTACACAAATGCAATTTCAATTTTCGAAAAAGGTTTTAATTTTTGCTCATTAATTTCAACTTTAGAATGTGATGAACATATGACTTCGGGTTTAATTAAAGCTAAAACAGGTCTTTATTATTCATATATAAAAATTGCCCGAAAAGCTCTTGCTAACGACCGACTCGAAATGTCGGGCGAATATCTTGGTATGGCTAAAAATTATAAACTAAATAATACTTTAATTGACAATAATGATGATGTTATTATTTTGGAAGAGCTTATTAATGCTCACACTCAAAAGGGCTTACGTTTTCTGAATTTCAAATCGTTCGACAAAGCTATTGAACAATTTGATATTGCTAAGAAATTAAGTTCTGATTTAACTACTTCATCTTCGGAAACTAAAATCAACCAAGGATTAATGCGGGCTAAACAAGGTATTTATTATGAATATATCATAAAAGCTTCGACAACTATTAAAAAAGGCGATATAATTGAAGGCGAAAAATTAATAAATGAAGCCCTTGATTATCAAAAACAAAATTCAGATTTTATTATTACTACTATTGGTACCGATACTTTATATGCAAATATCTATAATAAAAAATATAAATATTTAATTTCGGAAGGTAAGCAATTACTTGGTTATGGACATTATGAGGCATCGCTCGAAAAACTTTCGAAAGCTAAGGAAATTGAAAAAATTTGGATTTTCAAAAAGGCTAATTCACTCGACAGCCTTATTATGATTGCCGCAAAACCAATTATTTTAGAAAATTTGGCAGATGCTAAAATAAAAACTTGGGGCAACGACCTTACTGAAGCTGAAAAATATTTTAAAATCGCTTATTCTATGCAATATAAGTATGGATTAAACGAAGACAAGTTTTTACAAGATGAAATAAATAATCTTAACGACAAAATTTTTGATCGTCATTGCAAAAATGCAAATGAATTATTTAATAAATATTATTCTCAGGCTTTAAGAAGCATTAGTGTTAATGATTTTATATTAACAGGCGATTATTTAGATATGGCTATTAATGTTGCAGTTGATTACCCTCAATGCAACATTCCAATTTATGAAGCTTCTGAAAAAAAATCAGAATTTTTGCCAGCTATTACTTATCAAAATTTGATTTCTGACGCTAATGACGCTTATTTTTTAGGAAATTATCAAAAAGCTGTTATTACTTACAAAACCGCTTCACAGTATTATATTGATTATAGAGTGAAAAATATTGGTTTGCTTCATATTCCTTTTTCTGATTTTTTAATTTTTCACGATAAACCAGAATTTTTATTATATTGCATTAATTATTTTATAGATAATAAAATGTACGATGAGGCTTTGTCGGCTCTTACAATTTTGAAAAACAAAAAATTTGATGTTAAAGAAACAAAAAAATTACAAAAAAAATTAGGTTTGTTTATGGGTATTAGAGATGCACAAAATTCTGAAAATCAAAAATTAAGAGTTATTTTACTTAAATATACTGGTAATGACAAATTTTTTAGTACTTTTAGTACCGCTTATCGTAAAGGATGGAGAAAAAATAATTCATTTATTAACATTTTTTAAATACATAATAATATGAAGAAAAAACTTTTATTAATCAGTAATTCAACTAATTACAATGAAGAGTATTTAGGGTGGACACTACCTTATATTAAAGCATTTATAAATCATCAATATGATGAAGCTTTGTTTATTCCTTATGCCGGAGTTACAGTTAAATGGGACGATTATGCTGCAAAAGTAAATAATGTTTTTAAAAATTTTGACTGTAAAATTAAATCTATACATCAGGAAAACAATCCTATTGAAGCTGTATTAAAAGCCCAATTAATAATAGTTGGCGGTGGCAATACATTTAATCTTGTTAAATTATTACACGAAAATGGTTTAATGTTACCTATACGCGAAAGAGTTATAAATGGTATACCATATATTGGATGGAGTGCAGGTTCTAATATTACCTGCCCAAGTATGAAAACAACTAATGATATGCCAATTGTTGAGCCTCCTTCTTTTGAGTGTTTAAACATTATTCCTTTTCAAATAAATCCTCATTATTTGGATGCTAATCCTGAAGGGCATGGCGGGGAAACACGCGAACAAAGAATTTTGGAATTTCTGGAAGCTAATAAAAACATGAAAGTAGCTGGTTTAAGAGAAAGTAGTTTGTTAAAAATGGAAAATGGGAAATTATGGCTTGAAGGCTTACGCCAAATGCGATTATTCCAATATAATAAACAAACTGAGGAATATAAGCCTAATAGCGATTTAAGTTTCTTGATTTGAAATGTTTTTGTAAATATTCAAGGGCAATCTAATATGCAAATTCCTTGATTATCAATGTAGTAAACTTTATCATCTTTCATTACCATTGCTCTACCTTCACTAAAATCGTAAGCGTCATCATAAATTATGGAAATTTTTAACATGCCAGTTTCATCAATATAACCGTATTTATCATTTTCTCTTATAACAGCAAGCCCTTCTGAAAAAGGAGCAATTAAATCATAATTACAATCAACAATAATACTACCTGCATTATCTATAATACCATATTTACCAAGCAGTATAACAATTATATTTTTTTCGGCTGGCGAGCCTGATATAATATGTTCATATTCAGGTTTTACAATAATATTACCTTTTTTATCAATAAAACCATATTTACCATATTTCTGAATTTTTGCATAATCATTTTTAAAATCAGTTGCATCGTTATATTGTGGTTCAATAACCTCTTCACCTTTAGTATTAACATATCCCCAAAAACCTTTATATTTAACCTTTGCCAATCCTTCATTAAAAGTTGATGCGGCTTCATATTTTATTTCAATCACATTTTTACCATTTATATCAATAAACCCATATAATCCTTTAGAACCAACCACAGCAAGTCCATGACTATACGCACCCGCATATTCAAAATTTTCGGCTAATATTTTACCTGTATTATCAATATAGCTATATTTACCATTTTTCATTACAATTGCTCTGTTATTTTTAAATGGTTCTGCATATTCATATTCAAAGTTTATTACAGCATTTCCTAACTTATCAATATAACCATATTTTTTTGACTTTTTAACAGCAGCAAGACCTTCTGAAAACAAGCCAGCGTCTTTAAATTTACCGTTAATTACAATTTTACCTGATTTATCAATAAAATTCCAATTGTTTGAAGTATTATAAACAGCAGCAAGTCCTTCAGAAAAAGAACTAACAAGTGAAAATTTAAAATCAATAACTATTTTACCTATAGAATCAACAAATCCCCAATTATCATATAATTTAACTGCTGCAAGATTTTCAGAAAAATCATAACCCAATTGATATTTAGCTGGAATTATAAAAATATTTTTTTCATTGCAATAACCATATAAGCCAGTATTGTTGTCAATTTTTATTTTTAATAAATTAACTTGAGTAAATAAAGGAGTAAAACATGTAAATATATTAATAAATATAATATTAATTAATAAAGATTTAATATTCATATAAATATATTTTTAATTTGTATTAAAAATAATATATTTAGTATATATTTTTTATCATACAACAATATCTGCTTTTTCAATAACTTCATCTTCAGTTGTTGAAAAATATCTAATCCAAACCAACCACATAGAAAAAACGAAAGTATAAATTATAAAAGTAAAAAGGAAATGATGGTTAAAATCGGCATATTGAGGATAATATAATACAAGCAAACTTATGCCTACAATACGTAATATGTTCAATAAATTTATTAATAATAGTCCAAAAAGTATCATGAAAATTTTCTTTTTACAGTAACCACCCGGATAAGAAATTAAAAATACAGTAAAATAATACATCACTTCATATCCAAAACAGGGTGGTCCTATTTCTAAAATTTTAAAATGCTCAAGTAGAAATTGATTTTGACTTATTATTTCTACACTCAAATTGAGACCTACTGATAGTATTGATGTTGAAATATACATCAATTCAATTAATAAATATGATTGAGGATAATACCAAATAAATTCAAATCTAGGATAATTTGGTACTAAATATTCATTTATAAGTAACCATATCAGGTAAAATACAAGTAATTTTAGTATAAAAAAAATTATTTTTCGCACTTAATTTAATTTTTTATAAATTAATACATCTTCATAAAAAAAATATTGGTAGTACAATAAACACTACCAATATCTTTATCAACAAATTTAAAAATTAATCTCACAGAAAAATAAAGTAATTAACATTTAATATTACTTGTTTATTTCTATTGTAAAAATCATTTTGTTTGTCTTAATAAAATATATACCTGACGCAACAAAAGATAAATCAATTAGTCTTTTTTCACCTTGTTGTAGGTGCAATGTTTTTATTAATGCTCCTTGCGATGAGTATATGTTAACATCATTTAAGCCTTCCATGTTTGAAATAATATTAAAAATACCGTTCGATGGATTGGGGAATATATTAATAACATTACTTACTTCACTATTATTTTCATTTATACCAGTACATTTTTCAACTTCAACATATTGACTATATGTATCGTTACATCCATTAGAAGCTGTATAAGAATAAGTTATCAAATGATTGCCTTCGCCAGCAGAAGCTGGATTAAAAATGTTGCCACCCAATAAACCTGGACCTGCAAATGTACCACCAGGAGGGCTTCCAATTAAAGCAACGCTATGAAAATTAGTACAATAAAATGTATCCAAATTTGTAATTGTTACTGGAGGAAATTCTAAAACTACAATTTGATTTGTAGCTGTATTGGCACAACCTATACCATCAGAATATGTATAAGTTATTGTATGTGGGCCACCTGACGAACCTGCATCAAAGGCACTAAAATTAGTTCCTGTAACACCAGGTCCTGAAAATTGTCCACCTGCAGGTGATACAACTGCATAATCCATTAAATCTAATGTAGTTAAATTCTCACATTGATCAGGGAATGACCCTGTAAATGTTACAACTGGTTTTGCTTTAATTTCAATATCCTCATCATTATCTGAACCAAAAATATTAGGTTCAGAGCCAACTACCCTAATTCTATAGCTAGTTCCATTTACAACACTCCATGGTATCATACAAGGGATTACACCACCAGATTGTGTTACTAACGAACCAATTACTATCGGGGCAGAAAAATCACCATAAGGATCCGAAAGCTCTGCAGTAAAAATATTACTTACACCAAAAGTTCCTGAATCACTATAAGGCACATAAATTGAATCGCCAGCGCAATAAGATAAAGGTATTATTTGACCGGTAGTAACTGATGCAGGTACAGGACCACCACCAGGTTGACCATATACATTTACAACTAACACTATTAATACAAATGCTATTAATGTGCTAATTAAATTCCTGTTAAATTCAGATATTTTTTTCATATACAAAATTTTTTAAAAAATATTAAACATGTGATTTATTTACGAATTATTAATTTAAAAGGTTTCACATTTTTGTCAATGATGCTGAGCATGTATATTCCAGAAGGTAATATTGACACATCAACTTCATGTTCAAAACCATTTTGTAACTCAATATTCATAATCTGTTCGCCCAACAAATTATAAATTATCAAATTTGTTGTTTCACCAAATTGCTTTGACAAATTTACAACAAATTTTCCATTATTTGGGTTAGGATACACATTTATTTTATCAGCATTATTTTCATATTCCATATAACCGATTGTACAATTCTGAATATCAACATAAGTAGTGTCATAATTATAACATCCATTTGGAGCCATATAAGAATATATAATTGCATGATAACCTATACCAGCATCTGATGCAGTAAAAATATTTCCATTAACACCAGGTCCGCTAAATACACCACCCGAAGGATAACCTATTAAGGTTACAGGGGGGGCATCAAGACATCTTACTGTGTCAATGCTCCCTATACTAACATTGGGAACAGGAATGATGTCAATTGTATTAGTAGCACTTCCCTGACAACTATTATTATCAACATAAGTATAAATAATAGTTGCTGGACTACCCGAAACACCTACAACTGATGCGTCAAAATTTGAACCATTAACTCCCAACCCTACAAAATACCCTCCTTGTGGTGAAACTGTTGCATTTGATGACAAATCATAGCTAGTAGAGTTCTCACATTGAGCAGCTAAGGTACCTGTAAATGTAACATTTGGTCCACTATGTACCATAATAGCATTTGAATCAGAATTAGAACAACCATTTTGATCTGTATATGTATATACAATATAATATGGATTAGGTGAAGCTCCAACAGAAGAAGGATTGAAAACAAAACCAGAAACACCAGGTCCTGAAAAAATTCCACCCATAGGATTAACAACACCAGATGTTGTTAAATCATACATCTGATAATTAGAACACTGAGGAACTAAAGTTCCAGTATAAGAAACATTGGGTATTGGATTTACTACTATACTATTTGTAGCCGATGCTAAACACCCACCATTATTAACTGTATAGGTTATTATATGTGGACTACCATTTACACCTGCCACTGATGCGTTGAAAACATTATTAGTTACACCATTACCCGAAAAACTTCCTCCTAATGGTGAAAAAGAACCATAATTATTTAAATTTAGATATGTATCATTAGAACATTGTTTTGGCATAACACCTGAATATGTAACATTTGGAATAGATCCAACAACAATACTGTTTGTTGCTGTTGCTGTACATGCTCCATTGATTACTGTATAAGTTATTGTATGAGTACCTACTCCTGCAATACTTGCATCGAAGTTAGTTCCATTAACTCCAGTTCCAGAATATGTGCCACCTGCAGGAGCAACACTACCTGAACTTGTCAAATCAAAAGTTGTCGATGTTTCGCATTGGTCGGGCAGACTTCCAGTGTATGTTACACTTGGCATTGAGCTTATTGTTATGCTGTTTGTAGCTGTTGCTGTACATGCACCATTGACAACTTCATAAATAATTGTGTGAGTTCCTACTCCTGCAATGCTTGCATCGAAATTGGTTCCATTAACTCCAGTTCCAGAATATGTGCCACCTGCAGGACTAACACTACCAAAACTTGTTAAATCAAAAGTTGTCGATGTCT
>CAZDEU010000070.1:9882-13358 GCA_964504265.1 uncultured Bacteroidales bacterium | reverse complement strand
GACAAAAAAAGGAAATAGTAGAAACAAAAGAAATGTTAGCAGAAAAAGATAAGAACTTAGCTGAAAAAGATAAGAAGTTAGCAGAAAATGAAAAAATTATTAACAAACTGATGGAAGAACTTAATAAATTAAAAAAATAAACATACTATTTAAAGTGAATTTACGATGTATGATGTACGATTGACGAATAAAAAACTAAGATAAATACTTAATATATGTAGATAAAATTAAATCGTAAATTAAATCGTAAATTAAATCGTCAATCGTAAATCTAAAATCGTAAATCGTAAATTCACTTTGCAAACTTTATGAACTTTATAAACTTTTTACTGTTTAATCGCAAATAGTATTTTTTAAAAAAATTGTATTAGTGATATTTCTAAAAGTCATTGAATTTTTATGAGCTATACTTTTCTTACATTTGCATAACAAATCTGGAATATGCTTTTTTTAAGACTTATAAAAGAGAGTTTTTTATTTGCTATAAATGCAATTCTTGTTAACAAATTAAGAACTATATTGTCATTATTAGGCATTACAATAGGTATTTTTGCAATAATATCGGTTTTTACAGTTGTTGATTCACTTGAAAAAAATATTAAAAACAGTATTGAAAAATTAGGCGACAATGTACTTTTTGTTCAAAAATGGCCTTGGGAATTTAATAACCCTGATTTCCCTTGGTGGAAGTATTTTAGTCGTGAACCTGCAAGTTTTAAAAACTATAAAGAACTTAAAAACAGGCTCAACTTAGCTGAAGCTCTTACCTTTATGGCTACACAATATAATAATGTATCTTATTTAAACAATACTGCTGAAAATGTTGCTGTTGTAGCTGTTGGTCCTGATTATTCATCTGTAATGTATGTTGATATATCGAAAGGTAGATATTTTTCGTCGCAGGAGGAGGCTACTGGGAAAAATGTTGCTATTATTGGTTATGACATAGCTAATTCATTATTTGAAGGCACAGAAGCTCTTAACAAAACAATAAAAATAAATGGCAGAAAAATAAATGTAATTGGAGTTTTTGCAAAAGAAGGTGAAAATAATTTTGGTAGTAGTGCTGATAATCAAATTATGATACCTGCATCGTTTGCATCAAATTTTATGAGAATAAATTTTGACGAGACCGACCCTACTATTATAGTGAAAGCTAAAAATAATGTTAGTATTGATGAACTTAAAGATGAACTAACAGGTGCAATGCGCGCAGTTAGAAAATTAAAACCTTATGCTGAAAACGATTTTTCAATTAATGAAACTAGTATGCTTACTATGGGTTTCGAAGAATTTTTTGGAGTATTAAATATTGCAGGCTGGTTGATTGGAATTTTTTCACTGCTTGTTGGTGGTTTTGGAATTGCAAACATTATGTTTGTTTCAGTCAAAGAAAGAACTAATATTATTGGAATACAAAAATCGTTAGGTGCTAAACCCTATTTTATTCTATTGGAATTTTTGTTTGAAGCTGTTTTTCTATGTTTAATAGGCGGTTCTGTTGGACTTGCCCTAGTTTATATAATAACTTATATGGGTTCTGGTTCTATTGGCATGGAATTAGGGCTATCGCTAAACAATATCATTATGGGCTTTACCGTTTCATTTGTCATTGGGATAATTTCGGGCTTTATTCCTGCATGGAATGCTGCTAAGTTAGACCCAGTTGAAGCTATAAGAAGTAACATATAAACTTTTTTTAATTTCAATTGTTTTTATGTAATAATGTTAAATGTTATATTAATATTTTATGTTTTTTTGCGTTTTGATATATGAGCTTGCTCCGAAAAGTTATTAATTTGAGAAATTTTAAAATATAGCTCTGATTAATTATATAAACAAGGGGATGTATCCCCTTGTTTAATATACGAATCTATGACTGTTTTTTGTTTGTTACTTTTAGGAGTGGACTCATATATTGATATTTAAATAATATAAGTTGTTGATAGTAAACAGAATAACAAATATCAATATATTAATGTTAAAATTATAATGTTATGAATAAAAAATTATTGCTGGTTATATTAGACGGTTGGGGCATAGGCGATGGTAGCAAAGCTGATGCTATAAGTACTGCTAATACAGTTTTTATGAAAAGTATTGCTGCCGATAAAAGTATTGCAAAATCAAAACTTCAGGCTTCGGGCGAATATGTCGGTTTGCCAGATGGGCAAATGGGTAACTCTGAAGTAGGACACCTTAATATTGGTGCAGGACGAATTGTTTATCAGGATTTGGTTAAGATTAATATGGCCGTTCAGGATGATAGTATTGCTAATAATGAAACCATAAAAAATGCTTATGTATATGCTAAAAATAACGATAAATCTATTCATTTTGTCGGACTGGTTTCTGATGGCGGTGTTCACTCGTCTACAAAGCATTTGATGAAACTTTGCGATATAGCAAAAGATTATGGACTAAAAAACGTTTTTATTCATGCTCTTACTGATGGTAGAGATACTGACCCACGTAGTGGATATAACTTTGTAAAAGAACTCGACCAGCATCTTAAAACGTCGACAGGTAAAATTGCCAGCGTTTGCGGTAGATATTATACTATGGACCGCGATAAAAGATGGGAAAGAGTTAAACAAGGATATGATTTGCTTGTTCACGGCAAAGGTAAAGTATTTATTAATGCTTTAGATGCTATTCAAGATTCTTATAATAATGATGTTACAGACGAATTTATAAAACCCTCTGTAATAACCGATTTGTCAGGTAAACCTCTTACTACTGTTAAAGAAGGCGATGTTGTTATATGCTTTAATTTTAGAACCGATAGGCTTCGCGAAATTACTATGGCTTTAACGCAAACCGATATGCCCGAATATGGTATGAGTACTTTACCTTTATATTACGTTACTATGGCTCGTTATGACGAAAGTTTTAAAAATATTAATATTATTTTTGATAAAGATGATGTAAAAGATGGGCTCGGCGAAACATTATCAAAATACAATAAAAAGCAATTAAGAATAGCCGAAACCGAAAAATACCCGCATGTTACTTTTTTCTTTTCTGGAGGAAGGGAACAAGCTTTTGAAGGCGAAAAACGAATTATGATCCCTTCGCCTAAAGTAGCTACATACGATTTAAAACCTTCGATGAGTGCTATTGAAGTGAAAGAAGCTGTTATTAAAGAAATTAAATCAGGTGAAATTGATTTTATTTGCTTAAATTTTGCAAATGCCGATATGGTAGGGCATACAGGTGTTTATAATGCTATCATTGAGGCATTGGAAACTGTCGATAAATGTGCTAAAGAAGTAGTTGAAACCGCTAAATTGCATGGTTATAGTATTTTAATTACAGCCGACCACGGGAATGCTGATTTTGTTATTAATGAAGATGGTTCTCCTAACACAGCTCACTCTACTAACCTCGTACCCCTTTATTTAATTGATGATAATTTTAAATCAATTAATGATGGTAAATTAGCTGATTTAGCTCCTACAATACTTAAAATTATG
>CAZDEU010000070.1:0-9782 GCA_964504265.1 uncultured Bacteroidales bacterium | reverse complement strand
GTTTTTAATTTCATTTATAGTAAAATTATATTTCATTTTTTTAAAATCTTTTGGCTTAACAACCAATAAAATTATTAATATTGTAGTTATAAAAAAATAAATATTTATGATTAAAGTTTTTTTAACTTCAGTTTTATTTTTGTTTTCACAAATATTTTTGGGTCAGGAAATTAAGCTTAGCGGAGTTTATAATGGTACAAATTTATATGTTATGAACCCAGAAGATGGTTGTGTTAAATCGGTTTATATTAATGATAGCTTAAGTAAAGATGAGATTAATTCAAATGCTTTTGAAATTAATTTTGATTTGATGGAGATAGATTCGGCGGCGGCACTTAATGTTGTAATTGTTCACAAAGACGATTGTAAACCTTTAGTAATAAATCCCGATGCAATTAATCCTTTAAATAATTTTGCTTTTAGAATATTTAGAGTAAATAGAAATGGGAATGCAACTTTTTCAATTTCAGGCGATCCAGGTCCTGAGCCTATAAAATTACAGCAATTTAGATGGGGCAAATGGATAAATATTGCTGATGTTAGTGAAGCTGACCCTAAAAAACCAAATTATTACAATGTAGAAGTCAAATTTCATGCTGGTAATAATTTGTTTAGACTTGTCAGAACTGACGAATCGGGTGCCGATACTTATTCTAAAACTGTTAAAATTCGCTCACAAAATAAAGAATTGAAATTAATATCATCGAAAGTTTCTGATATTTTAAAATTTTCGGAAGAAACATTTTACGAAATATTTGATGAACGTGGCGGTTTCATTCGCGACGGTTATGGAAGCGAAGAAGATGTATCTGATTTATCCAAAGGTAAGTATTGGGTTAATTACGATAATAAAACTGAAATATTTAACAAGAAATAATATATTTCTTATTTATTATTACTGTAATTTTCTTTAAAAGGAATGCTGTCGGGCGAAGCTGTTATTATTAAAACTCCATGCCTCACATCAACTTTATACATCGAAGAAGCTATCATATAATCGCCCGAAGGTAAAGTGCGCAACTTAACTGAATCGGCTGGCAATGCTTCGTCAGGAAAAGGATTGACAAAAGGATTGCCTTCGAGTTTTTTATCAGTCGACATAATTACCAAGCCTTCAGGATTTACAACCATAATTTGATTAAAATTATTTTCTTTAACTGTCAAAATCATATATTCAGCAGCATCTTTCAATTGCCCAATAGTAATAGCATCGCTAACAGCCCATGATAATACTCTTGAAATAATTTTTAAATTATTTTCATTCATATTTTTAACATATTTTGAAGCATCATCTTTTATAAGGCTTATTTCAAGAGTGTGAGCCTTACGCATTTTACTGATTTGAACTTGTTTAACTATAAAAATAATTAATGCAGGTAAAATAATTGACGCAGCTATTATAAGAACTCTTCTTAATTTACGTCTTTTTTCAAGCTGTTCGGGGGTAAGAACTTTGGGCTCTTTTTCTTTTACAGAAACATCTTCTGTTTTATCAGTGTTATCATTAACATCATTGTTTTCGTTAATGTTTTCGTCTTTGGTATTGTCTTCGTATTCCATAATAATTGGGTTTATTTTTATACAAATATAAAAAAATAAAGTGTTGAAATTTAAGTTAATTAATTATTTTTTTTATTTCGGACTGTAAAATTTTATATGAAGATTCTTCATATACATAAGCTAAAATATAGCATTGATGTTCATTCCAGTTTGTATTTAAATTTTTTGAATATGTTTTTTCAACAACATAGTTTGAATTGATATTTCCCTGTGCTATTTCAACTCCAAAAGTTCCATTAATATCGCTTCGTAAAACATTTCGGTGAACATAATCATATATTACTGGTACATTGCCATAAGTAGTATTGTTGTTTTTTTGTGCCGAAACTATGCTGTCTTCTAATATATAAACTGCAAGTTTGTAAGAACCAGCAAGCTCTGTAATAAATTTAACATTAATAGATGTTTGCAACTGCCGTTCTGAATTGTTGTAATTATTTTGAATATCAATTTTTATTAAAGGTTCGTTTTCTTGATATTGTATATTAAATGCTGCATACCAATTATCAGGGTTAATAATTTTTGAGCTGTTAAATATATCTCTGTTTATCATACCATTGGGGTTGCCCGCAGCAGATATTCCAAAAAAAGTGTTAAGTTCGTTGCCTGCAGCACAGCGTAAATCGGTATTATATGGAGCTGAGCTTGGAGCAGCATAATAACCCGCATGAACTGTCATTATAATTAATCTATTGCTATAATTATTGTACAATTCATGAGCTAAAGCAGCGGCTTCGGGGCAATTGGGGCAAGTATGCCCGGTATAATCTTCGAGCAAAATTTTTCTCACAACAACATCTGATACTGTATCTTGTCCTATTTCTTCTGTATAGGGAGGCTCAATCTTATCGCACGATAATAAAAAAAAACCTAATAATACCAGCCAAATTACATTTAATATTTTTATATATTTAATCATGATAAATATTTTCAAAAACTGCTGATAATTGAAATTCCGAAACCTGAATAGGCTGGTACATTTCTGCAAATACCACCTGTACAAATAACACCTTCGCGTTGCCTGCCATACGATAGTGTAAATCGGTTGGCACCCAAAACATAACCTAATCCACAATTATAATAATGAATTCTTTTTTCTTTAATATTGTTACCATAATTATACTGATTGCCAACATTAAAAAACCATTTGGGAGCAATTGAGTACTCAATTTGAAGAGCAGCCCAGTTTCCTTTGTCTTGCTTAGTCCACAAATGTTGTAATTCGTATTTTATAGTGTTAAAATCGTTCAATTTCCACGTTAAATCTGCTATAGCTACCTTTGAATATATGGTTTGTTCTCCAATATGACCTAACAAAACTTCCTGATTGTAAATAATATTCACAAAAGAAAAAATGCCGCTAAATGATTTTGAAATTTTTCTTCTTAATTCTATTGTACTTGCTTCATAAAAAATTTCACTACCAATATCAAAAAAATCAGATTCATAGCCCATAAAAGATGATTCGGGCAATTTTTCTTTTTTTATATCGTTAGTTCTGTCGTAAGCTAAAGTAATAGTAGTACCGTATTTACCTCCAAGAGCAGAACCTTTTTTAATTGCATAAAAAATCTGCCCCTGTATGCCAACTTCACCGTTAGCTTGTGTTGAAAGCGGGTACATTGATGCCATACTGTAAGTCTGTTCGCGTGCTAAGGCTGGCAAATAATTAATATTCAATATATTGCCTGTAGCGGTTCTGTCGGTACGAAAGCTCATATTATCGGTACGCTTGGCTGCAACAATTATCCCCAATCCTTTTCGAGCGTAAGTTGTGTTTATGATAAAAGCATGTCCAGGCTTATATATAAATTTATTTTCTGTTGAGGGGTCGTTGTATTTATAGGCATATTCACTTTGAATAGATATTTTACCCCTTGTAATCTTCAATCTTCCACTAAAAGCGGCAACATTTTCAGGTAAAATATATTTGGGATCAATATCTTTCTGAAATTTGCTTACAAAACAAACGCCTGCAATAATCTTAGTTTTTAAGCTGTTTAACTTGTTTGATAAATCGTTAAGCGATATTTCTGCATCAGCGCCTCTGATAATTCCCTTCGATTTTTCCCAAAAAAAACGTTGATTTCCCCAGATTCCTTTAATGCTAATTCCCTTATAAGGTGTTGCTTTAATTCTGATTCCATCAAGCGAATTATCGTAGCCCAAATTTCTGTCTTCGTAAGTTCTTAAAATTAGTCCGCTGCCAAATTGTTCATAAAAAGTGCCTGCTGTAATTTCTAAAAATTGATTTGAATATGATAAATATCTGTAAGGAAAACCCGAGCCTTTGTATCGTGTGTCGTAGCCAACTAAAGGGCCTTGGTAAGTTTCAAATCTGACACCTGCTTTTAATGGTCCATTAATATAATTTAGGTTAAGATAAGAATTTAACATTGCTTTTTCGTTTACTGAAGGAGCATCTGTAATACTATCATTGACGTAAAAATGAACTTCAGACTGGAAATCTCCACTTATTTGTCCACTGCCTATTTGCTGAGCATTCAACTGCTTGTATAACAATATAATACAAGTAAAAAATAAAAATAATATTAGTAAAAAATTTTTCAAAATCAATTATTTGAAAGTATTTATTGAGTTTTCTTAATTTCTTTTTTTAGTATTTCTCGTACAATTTCAATATATTTAAGTTCATCACCTTCGGAATAGGATATGTGTTGCCATACAATTTCCAGATTGGAATTAAGAATAAAAGTATGAGGGATATTATTAACATTCATAGCTCTTTTAAAATCGCTATTTACATCGGTATAAAATTCGAAATTCCAATTTTTACCACAAACAAAAGGTAAAACGTTTGCAATAGTTTTTGAATCGTCAGTAGCAATAGCAATAATTTTAACACCTGTTTCATCTTGCCAGTCATCGTATATATCGGCAATATTTGTAAGCTCTTTAATGCAAGGTCTGCAATTGGTAGCCCAAAAATTTATAATTATTGGTTTGCCGTCGTTTGAAAAATTTGAGGTATTAAATGTTATACTTTCTAAGGTTTTTATGTCAACCTTAGGTAAAATACGGTTAGATGATAGAACAGTCGAGGATTCCTGAGCCATAATATTTGCTGTAACAAAACAACAAATTGTGAAAAGAATTTTCTTTATTTTAAACATATTAACTGAATATATATACTCAACACAAAGATATTATAATAAATTTAAAAACTAAAAGAAAGGTTAAAATTATTTCATAGTTTTGCAAAAATTTTATTTTACCTTATGGGTTTAGTATTATACATATTAATAATTGCAATATTTTTAACATTTCCTGTTTTTTTTATTAAAAAAAGATATGTATATGCTTATGCTTTGGGATTAAGCATTTCGGTAATTGCTCTTACTTCTTTTGCTGCAATAAAAACTTTTTATATAGTCTCTGGCAATAATTTGATTTTCAATATAGGAAATTATGAAAATTTTCTGCAAATTACAATTGATAAATTAAGTGCCTTTTTTATTTTAATCACAAATTTTACTGTTTTAACAGGAATATTATATTCACGTAGCTATCTTTTTTCTAAAAATAAAGAAGTTGATTTTAAAATTTCTTTGCATTATTTCAGCTATATTTGGTTATATTTTTCAATGTTAGGCGTTTTAATTTTCAGAGATGGCTTGCCGTTTTTAATTACTTGGGAATTAATGGCAGTTTCGTCATTTTTACTTGTTTTATACGAAGGCGATAAAAGAAAAAACCTGAAAACTGCTGTTAATTATCTTGTACAAATGCACATTGGTTTTGTTTTTTTACTTGCTGCTTTTTTAATTTGTGAAGTTAAAACAGGTATAATGAGTTTTGACGCTTTATCAGTTTATTTTGCTAATAACAATAATACAGCTTTATTCTTTTTGTTTTTTGCAGGTTTTGCAATGAAAGCCGGTTTTTTGCCTTTTCATACATGGCTGCCCGAAGCTCACCCCACTGCACCATCTCATGTGTCGGGTGTTATGTCGGGTGTTATGCTAAAAATGGGAATTTACGGGATATTAAGAGTTATAATGTACCTTAAATCAGATATGTATGAAATTGGTATTATTTTGGTTGTAATTTCTTCAATATCAGGACTTTATGGAATAATTTTGTCGGCAATTCAAAAAGATATTAAAAAAATATTAGCATATTCAAGTATCGAAAACATTGGAATTATCGGTATAGGTATTGGAATTGGTTTAATCGGACTTGGATTAAATAACAACGCTCTTATTTTGCTTGGTTTTGCAGGGAGTTTACTTCATGTTTTAAATCACTCTTTGTTTAAGTCACTTTTATTTTTCGCTGCAGGCTCAGTCTATAAACAATACAAAACTCGTGATATTAATAAACTGGGTGGAGTTGTAAAAAAAATGCCTGTTACTTCGGTTTTGTTTTTGGTTGGTGCTGTGGCAGTTTGCGGACTTCCTCCTTTAAATGGTTTTATTTCTGAAGTGATAATTTTTAGCGGATTATTTAAAGGACTTTCAATCGGCGGTTTCAATTTATCTATACTTATGATTTTTGTTATTGTTGCTTTAGCTTTAATAGGTGGTATTGCAGTTTTTAGCTTTACAAGGTTTTTCGGCATCGCATTTCTTGGCAATCAAAGGAGTGAAGAGATAATTGAAGTAAACGAAAATTCCTTTTCAGTGCTTATGCCTCAAATATTAATCGCCTTTTTAATTTTGTTGATAGGGTTAATGCCCTTATTATTTGTTAATCCTGTTTTTAATATAATTTCAGATTGTTATTTATCTAAACAAATATTGGTTACATCATCATTATTATATACTTTAACTAAAATTAGTTTTATTGGCATAATTTTAATTATGTTAATTGTTTTATTATTTTATATAAGAAAAATAATTTTTAAAAACAGAATAATAAAACAGGACGAAACTTGGGGGTGCGGCTATACAGTACCTTCAACAAAGTTACAATACACAGGAACTTCTTTTGCTAATAATATAAGCGAAATTGTTAAACCTATTGTTGGGAAAAATAAATCATTTAAATCTATTTCAAAAACTGATTTTTTCCCCGAATCTCAGCAATTTGAAACAAATAATAAAGATTTACCAGCAAGTTTTTTAAACAGTATTTCAGCCTTCTTTATGCTTGTGTTAAAGAATCTTGCACGTTTGCAAACAGGCTTTATTCAACATTATATATTATATACATTTATATATATAATTATTATTTTTATTTTATTATATTTAGGATTATTATGATGGCTGTATTATTGTCGGTATTGTGTGCTGTGTTTTTTCCTGGTATAATTGTCAGAATTAAAAGCGTTTTGAGTGGAAGAAAGGGTCCTGGACTTTTACAACCTTGGAAAAATATTTATATTTTGCTCAAAAAAGGTAGTGTTTACAGCAAAACTACAAGTATTATATTTCAGATTGCTCCTTTGCTATACTTCAGTACAATAGTATGTGCAATGCTTCTTTTACCTTTTCCCGGACAAAATCAAATTATTGGATTTGAAGGTGATTTTGTGTTTTTGGCATACTTATTAGGATTAGGAAAATTCTTTTTTATTATTGCTGCAATGGATACAGGGAGCAGTTTTGAGGGCATGGGAGCTAACCGCGAAGCTCTTTATTCTTTACTTGTGGAACCTGCTTTTTTTATTCTTATTGGTACACTTGCATTGTTTACGGGTTATACTTCTATGGCTCAACTTTTTACAGGCTTGAGTAATTCGGGCGATTATTATTTTATTTTTGATGTAATAACTATTTACGTTCTTATGGGTATTGTTATGATTGAAAATAGTCGTATGCCTGTGGATGATCCCAAAACTCATCTTGAACTTACTATGGTTCACGAAGTTATGATACTTGATAACAGTGGATTTGATTTAGCTCTTATTCAGATAGCAAGTATTTTGAAATTTCTTTTGTATGGTACAATGATAGCTAACTGCATAATACCAGCACAGTGGGGAATGCTTGAACAAGCAGCTTTGTTTATATTTGTGCAAATTGTTTTTGCTTCCACAATAGGCTGGTTTGAATCTTTCAGAGCTAGAAAAAAAATGATAAAAAATCCTCAGTTTATTGTAACTCTCGGTGCTATTTCTTTACTTGCTTTTGTATTAGCTATATTGTTGAAATATAATATGTTATAATTATATGGATATACTTTTAATTATTTTATTTGCAATTACTCTTATCTATCTGAGTATAACTGAACGCTTCAGAATCTATACTATTTTAATTGGCTTACAAGGGTTTTTGCTTTTTCTGTTAGCTTTTTTTGAACTCGAAGTTGTTACAATAGGAAGTCTAATTTTTGTTGCAACCGAAACTTTGCTGTTTAAAGTAATTATTGTCCCCTACTTTTTAAACAGAATAATCAAAAAAACTGGTGTAAGCAGAGTTCACGACAAAGCCCTGCCGGGTTTCTACTCTCTTTTATTTATTGCATTTGGCTTAGTGTTAAGCATAATGGTAGCTCATTCACTTGAAGCTCCCGTTGATTATTCTTTATTTTTTATTGTGTCATTATTTGCTATTTACACAGGTTTGTTCATTATTATTTCGCACAAAAAAGTTTTTTCTCATCTTATAGGATTTCTGATAATAGAAAATGCAGTTTTGCTTTTGTCAATGGCTCTTGGCAGTGGAATGCCCGTTCTAATAAACATAGGTATTTTGCTTGATATTTTTGTTAGCGTGCTAATTCTTGGAATTTTTATAATGAGGTTAAAACAGAACACTAGTCAACTTACAATGTTAAAAGATGATTAAATGATACTACTAATATTTTTTATATTGTCCTTTTCAACTGCTTTGAGCGTTTTATTCTTCAGAAATAAAAGAATTACTGTTTTTTTAACCTTGTTGTTTCTCGCAGCTCATATTGCTTTTACTGTTTACTGCTGGTTTAACGTAAACAAAACTTTGCTTGAGTATTTTACACTTGATAATGCGGGATTGCTAATGCTTTCGGTGCTTTCTATACTATGTATAACTACGATTTTTCACGGTTTTATTTATGTTAAAGAAGATACTCCCAAACGGCATGCAATTTATCATGCTGCTCTTATTGCTCTCATTACTGCTATTTCGGGGGCTTATCTTGCTAATGGACTTACTACCGTATGGATTTTTGTTGAGGCAACAACACTTGCTGTTGCTGCTCTAATTTATCACGACAGAACTGCTTTGTCGCTCGAAGCTACTTGGAAATATGTTTTTGTGTGCTCTATTGGTATTGCCCTAGCTTATATCGGAATTTTATTTTTGTGCTTTATGGTTCGCGACAGCAATTTGTTGCATCTTTCTTTTAATTCTCTTTCAAGTACAATTGCTTCTGCTAATCCTCTTTATCTTAAAATTGCTTTTGTTTTTGTACTTGTAGGTTATAGTACCAAAATGGGATTATTCCCTATGCACACCGTTACAGTTGATGCTCATACTGTTGCTCCTGCCCCTGTTAGCGCTTTTATTTCTACAGCTTTGATGAATGTCGGATTTATTGCAATTTTCAGGATATATGCATTGTTTTCACATACATCTGTATTGAGTTTTATGAACAACGTACTTTTATTAACTGGTTTTTTGTCAATATTAATAGCAGCCGGCTATATGCTCAAAGCAAAACATAACAAAAGAATGTTAGCATATTCAAGTTTAGAGAATATGGGAATTGTTGCAATAGCATTAGGTATTGGCGGCATAGGCTATTATGCAGCTTTTTTGCATATTATTTTACATTCTTTTGTAAAAGCTGGATTGTTTTACCAGATAGGGCAATCTTATAAAGTTATGGGTACTTATTTGTTAGACGAATCGGGTGAATACCTTAAAAAATACCCTGCTGGAGCAATTGCTTTGCTTACAGGACTTATATGTATAACTGCAATTCCACCTTCAGGAATGTTTATTTCAGAATTTTTTATCTTAAAAAATATGATTTTTAACCAACAATACTTTCATTTTATAGTAATTTCTTTTTTGTTGTGTTTTGTTATATACGCCTTGTTTACCAGAGTATTACATGTTTTATATTCAAAACCATATAAGCCCAACACAGAACTAAAAACTTTAAAAGTAAACCCATGGCAAAGTATTTCTCAATATTTACTTTTCGGAATTGTAATATATATCTGCTTTTCGAGACCCCATTTCTTAGATCAAATAATTAATACAATAACTCATACTTTACCATCATAAAACTTAATAAACAACCTAATGACCATCAATGACCTAATGACC
>CAZDEU010000069.1:0-13415 GCA_964504265.1 uncultured Bacteroidales bacterium | reverse complement strand
GGTAGAGCACTTCCTTGGTAAGGAAGGGGTCACGAGTTCAAATCTCGTCATTGGCTCTATATTTTGTTTTATATTTGTAATTTTTATAATCATTTTTAATATAATTTTAATTTAAACTTTAAAACCCTTATTTAGTATGGCAAAAGAAAAATTCGACCGTTCCAAACCTCACGTAAACATTGGAACTATTGGGCACATCGATCACGGTAAAACAACCCTTACAGCAGCTATTACAATGATAATGGCAGAAAAAGGTTATGCTGAATTCAGATCTTTTGATTCAATCGACAACGCTCCTGAAGAAAAAGAAAGAGGTATTACTATTAATACTTCTCACGTAGAATATCAATCTGCTAACAGACACTATGCTCACGTAGACTGTCCTGGCCACGCCGACTATGTTAAAAACATGGTTACTGGTGCTGCTCAAATGGATGGAGCTATAATTGTTGTTGCTGCTACTGATGGTCCTATGCCTCAAACACGCGAACACGTTCTTTTGGCACGTCAGGTTGGCGTTCCTAGACTTGTTGTTTTTATGAACAAAGTTGATATGGTCGATGACGAAGAATTATTAGACCTCGTTGAAATGGAAATTCGCGATCTTTTAACTTTTTACGAATATGACGGCGACAATGTTCCTGTTATCAGAGGTTCAGCTCTTGGCGGACTAAACAAAGAGCCTAAATGGGTTGAAAAAATTGTTGAGTTAATGGAAGCTGTTGATAATTATATCCCAATTCCAGAACGTGCAGTTGATAAAGACTTCCTTATGCCTATAGAAGACGTATTTAGTATTACAGGCCGTGGTACTGTAGCTACTGGACGTATAGAATCAGGCGTTGTGAATACTGGCGACCCCGTTGATATTATTGGTATGGGTGCTGAAAAACTTAAATCAGTTGTTACTGGTGTTGAAATGTTCCGTAAAATTCTTGACAGAGGTGAAGCAGGTGATAACGCAGGTCTTTTATTACGCGGTATTGATAAAGATGCAATTCGTCGTGGTATGGTTATTGCAAAACCTGGTTCAATTAAACCTCACAAAAACTTCAAAGCTGAGGTTTATATCCTGAAAAAAGAAGAAGGTGGGCGTCACACTCCTTTCCATAACAAATATCGTCCTCAATTTTACTTCCGTACAACTGACGTTACAGGCGAAATAATTCTTCCTGAAGGAACTGAAATGGTAATGCCTGGCGACCACATTACAATTACCGTAAACCTTATAGCTGAAATTGCAATGAATAAAAATCTTCGTTTTGCAATTCGTGAAGGTGGACGTACTGTAGGTGCTGGACAAGTTATTGAAATTTTAGAATAAAAATATAAATTTCAGAAAGCTAATGAAACATATAAATTTCATAACAAGCTTTCTTTAATTTTTAACCATATAAAATAAAGGTTTAAAAATGTACGGGTGTAGCTCAATTGGCAGAGTGGTGGTCTCCAAAACCATAGGTTGCAGGTTCGAGTCCTGCTACCCGTGCAAAAACATAAAAACTCATGAGTAAAATAAAAGCTTATTTTAAAGAAAGTTACGACGAACTTATGAATAAAGTGTCGTGGCCAACATGGAGTGAATTGCAAAATAGTGCTATTGTTGTATCTATTGCTTCCCTAATAATTGCTCTCATAGTATATTTGATGGATGCCTCATTTAGTGCTATAATTAAACAATTTTATAAGCTTTTTTAGAACCTTCTCCAAAAATGAAAATGAGTTTTATTATGTTTTTAATCTATATCAACTAGCAGAATATGAACGACAAAGTAACAAAATGGTATGTTATACGTGCTATAAGTGGCAACGAAAAAAAGATAAAGCAATATATCGAAAATGAAATTGCCCGCTTAGGTATGAATGATTATGTTACTCAGGTTCTTATTCCTTCCGAAAAGGTTTACCAAGTTCGTAAAGGGAAAAAAATCAGTAAAGAGAGAAACTATTTTCCAGGATATGTGCTTATTGAAGCTGTATTAACAGGCGAAATACCGCATATTATTAAAAATATTCCCGGTGTATTAGGTTTTCTTGGCGGTGAAAAAGGTGGCGCACCACTACCATTACGACAATCAGAAGTATTCAGAATTCTTGGTAAAGTAGATGAGCTTTCAGAAAAAGGCGAAGAATTAAATGAACCTTTTATTGTAGGCGAATCAGTTACAGTTATTGATGGTCCATTTAATAGTTTTAGTGGAATAATTGAAGAAATCAATAACGAAAAGAAGAAACTAAAGGTTATGGTAAAAATTTTTGGACGTAAAACTCCTTTAGAACTGAGTTTTATGCAAGTTGAAAAAGAAAATTAACCCAATATAATAATTTAATAAAAGGGTATAAAAAATGGCAAAAGAAGTAGCTGGATTAATTAAACTACAAATCAAAGGAGGAGCTGCTAATCCTTCACCACCAGTTGGACCTGCATTAGGTGCAAAAGGTGTTAATATAATGGAATTTTGTAAGCAGTTCAATTCAAGAACTCAAGATAGTGCAGGGAAATTAATTCCCGTAATTATTACTGTTTATAAAGATAAATCCTTTGATTTTATTATTAAAACACCTCCCATAGCAGTACAATTATTAGATGCAAGTAAAGTTAAAAAAGGCTCATCAGAACCTAACAGAGTTAAAATTGCATCTATCACCTGGGAACAGGTTAAAACTATTGCTGAAGGGAAAATGGTAGATATGAACGCTTTCACTCTAGAGTCGGCAATTAGTATGGTTGCGGGCACAGCACGCAGCATGGGAATTACCGTTAAAGGAGAAAATCCTTATGCAACTAAATAATAATACCGATTTTTAATGTGAAGTAATGCAAAATTATTGAAAATGGCTAAAATAACCAAAAAAAGAAAAGAAGCTTTAACACAATACACCAGCAATGACTTTTATTCATTAGCCGAGGCAGTTGATATAGTAAAAAAAATAACTACAACTAAATTTGATGCCTCAGTTGATATAGACGTCAGACTTGGTGTTGACCCTCGTAAAGCAAACCAAATGGTAAGAGGTATGGTTACACTTCCCCACGGCACTGGTAAAACAGTGAAAGTTCTTGTACTATGTACTCCTGATAAAGAAGACGAAGCAAAAGCAGCAGGAGCCGACTATTATGGATTAGATGAATATATCCAGAAAATCAAAGAAGGCTGGACTGATGTTGATGTAATTATTACAATGCCAAGTGTTATGCCCAAGGTTGGTGCTTTGGGTAAAATATTAGGACCAAGAGGTTTAATGCCTAATCCTAAAACAGGCACTGTTACTATGGAAGTAGGCAAAGCTGTTAACGATGTTAAAGCTGGTAAAATTGATTTTAAAGTCGATAAATATGGAATCATTCACGCTTCAGTTGCTAAAGTGTCGTTCCCAGCCGAAAAAATTGTTGACAACGCTAAAGAATTATTGCAAACAATAATTAAGTTGAAACCAACTGCTGCAAAAGGCACTTACATCAAAAGCATTAGTCTTTCTAGTACTATGAGTGCTGGTGTTCATATTGAAACTAAATCAATAACAACTTAATTTAATTGGGAAAGAGAGAAATTATAATGAAAAAAGAACTCAAAAATCAGGTTGTTGAGTCCCTGACAAATCAAATTGCTGACAGTAATTTTATTTATATTACCGATACATCGACATTAAATGTTGAAACAATAAATAAGTTAAGAAGATTATGTTTTAGCAGAAATGTTAAATTACAGGTAGTAAAAAATACACTTTTAAAGTTAGCTATGCAAAAGAGTGGAAAAGATTTTGAAGCTCTTTACCCTATATTAAATGGACCTACAGCTCTTATGCTTTCTGATACAGGTAATGTGCCAGCAAAACTTATTAGCGAATTTAGAAGAAGTTCTAAAAGTGTACGTCCAATATTAAAAGCTGCTTATATTGAAGAAGCATGTTTTATCGGTAATGACCAACTTGAAGTTCTAGTAAATCTAAAATCAAAGAACGAATTGGTTGGCGAAATCGTTGGACTACTTCAATCGCCTGTCAGAAATGTTATTTCTGCTTTACAATCGGGCGGACAAAAAATAAGCGGTATTCTTAAAACAATGTCCGAAAAAGCTGAATAAATAGCTTACCAATTTTTTTAATAAAATAAATGTTTAAACAATAAAATAAAAAATAAAATGGCAGAAGTAAAAGCACTTGCAGAACAATTAGTTAACCTTACAGTTAAGGAAGTTAACGAATTAGCACAAATCTTAAAAGACGAATACGGTATTGAACCAGCAGCGGCAGCAGCTACAGTTGTAGCAGCAGCTCCAGTTAATGGCGGCGATGCCGAAGCTGCAGAAGAAAAAACTCAGTTTGATGTCATCCTCAAAGCAGTTGGACAACAAAAAATAGCTGTTGTAAAACTTGTTAAAGAGCTTACAAGCCTCGGGTTAAAAGAAGCTAAAGAATTAGTTGACGCAGCTCCTAAAGCTATTAAAGAAGGCGTTGCTAAAGACGAAGCTGAAGCACTGAAAAAACAACTTGAGGAAGTTGGAGCCGAGGTTGAAATCAAATAGAAAGTTAATATTTCAATATCTAAGGATATAGTGTTCTTGACAATTATTGTCAAGAACGCTATGTCCTAATACTTTTTATTTTTGATTTTATCTTCAACCTTAAATACTTAAACCTTGGCTATAATTAAAAAAAATCGAATTAATTTCGGCAAAACTCAGGTAAATACAAATTATCCTGATTTTCTTGAAATACAATTAAAAGCATTTCAAGATTTTTTTCAGCTTGAAACACCAAGCGAAAACCGTCAAAAAGAAACTTTATTTAAAGTCTTTGCTGAGAATTTTCCAATTACTGACGCAAGAAATAATTTTGTCCTCGAATTTCTTGATTATTTTATTGACCCACCAAGATACAGTATTGAAGAATGTATCGAAAGAGGCCTTACTCACAGCGTCCCATTAAAAGCAAAGCTTAAACTATATTGTACTGACCCTGAACACGAGGATTTTGAAACAATAGTTCAAGAAGTATATCTTGGGATGATACCTTATATGACTCCTAAAGGTACATTTGTTATTAATGGTGCTGAAAGAGTTGTAGTATCTCAGCTACATCGTTCGCCAGGAGTTTTCTTTGGGCATAGCAGGCATGCCAATGGTACAATTTTGTATTCAGCTAGAATCATTCCTTTCAAAGGGTCGTGGATGGAATTTGCTACCGACATTAACAATGTCATGTATGCTTATATTGACCGTAAAAAGAAATTACCTGTTACAACACTTCTAAGAGCTATTGGTTATGAAACCGATAAAGACATTCTGGAAATTTTCGGATTAGCTGAAGAAATAAAAGTTTCTAAAGCAGCTCTTAAAAAAGTAGTAGGACGAAAATTAGCAGCAAGAGCTGTCAGAGCTTGGCTAGAAGATTTTGTTGATGAAGATACTGGCGAAGTTGTTTCTATTGAACGTACAGAAGTTATTGTTGACCGTGAAACTGTTCTCGAAAATAAACATATTGACCAAATCGTTGAATCAGGCACTAAAAGCATATTATTACACCGTGAAGATATTAATAACATAGTTGATTATTCAATTATTTATAATACTCTGCAAAAAGATACAGCCAATTCAGAAAAAGAGGCTGTTGAATATATATACAGGCAATTAAGAAACGCTGAACCACCAGACGAAGAAACTGCAAGAGGAATAATTGACAAATTATTCTTTTCTGATAAAAGATACGACCTTGGCGATGTTGGCAGATACAGAATCAACAAAAAATTAAACCTTAATATTGATATAAACACTAAGGTTTTAACTAAAGATGATATTGTTTCTATTATTAAATATCTCATTGAACTTATTAATGACAAAGCAGAAGTAGATGATATTGACCACTTAAGCAACAGACGTATAAGAACTGTTGGTGAACAATTGTACGGACAATTTGGCGTTGGTTTGGCAAGAATGGCTCGCACTATACGCGAACGTATGAACGTTAGAGATAACGAGGTTTTTAAACCTGTTGACTTAGTTAATGCAAAAACACTGTCATCTGTTATTAATTCTTTCTTTGGTACAAACCAACTATCACAGTTTATGGACCAAACAAATCCTCTTGCCGAAATTACTCATAAAAGAAGAATTTCTGCTTTAGGACCAGGTGGTTTATCCAGAGAAAGAGCTGGTTTTGAAGTTCGTGACGTTCATTATACTCACTATGGACGTCTATGTACTATTGAAACACCTGAAGGACCAAACATTGGTCTTATTTCTTCTCTTTGCGTATACGCTAAAATAAATAATCTTGGCTTTATTGAAACACCTTACATAAAAGTTGAAAATGGCATTGCTAATATCAATAAAGAACCTATTTATCTTACGGCCGAAGAAGAAGAAGAAAAAATTATAGCTCAAGCATCAACTTCTATAGACAAAAAAGGTAAAATTACCGAAAATCGTATTAAAGCTAGATACTTAGCTGATTACCCTATAGTTAAACCTGAAGAAGTTAACCTTCTTGATATTGCTCCTAACCAAATTGCATCTGTTGCTGCATCTTTAATTCCTTTCCTTGAACACGATGACGCTAACCGTGCATTGATGGGATCAAATATGATGCGACAGGCTGTTCCTCTTATGCAACCTGAAGTTCCAATTGTTGGAACCGGACTTGAAGAAGACCTTGCACACGATTCTCGCGTTTTAATTAATGCTGAAGGTGATGGCACTGTTGATTATGTTGATTCTAAAATGATTATCGTTAAGTATAATCGCTCTAAAGAAGAAAAACTTATTAGCTTTGACGATGAAAAGAAAGTTTATACTCTTACTAAATTCCAAAAAACTAACCAAAATACTTGTATAAATCTTAAACCTTTAGTTAAAAAAGGTGATAAAATAACCAAAGGACAAGTACTTTGTGAAGGTTATGCTACAAAAGATGGCGAACTTGCTTTAGGACGCAACCTTATGTGTGCCTTTATGCCTTGGAAAGGTTATAACTTTGAAGATGCTATTGTTATTTCTGAAAAAGTTGTCAGAAATGACCTTTTTACTTCAATACACGTCGACGAATATTCTCTTGAAGTTAGAGATACTAAACGAGGTGCTGAAGAATTAACCAGCGATATTCCTAACGTTAGCGCTGAAGCTACAAAAGACCTTGATGATAATGGTTTAGTAAGAATTGGTGCTGAAGTTAACGAAGGAGACATTCTTATCGGAAAAATTACTCCTAAAGGCGAAACTGACCCTACTCCTGAAGAAAAATTACTTCGCGCTATTTTTGGCGATAAAGCTGGTGATGTTAAAGATGCTTCATTGAAAGCTCCTCCTTCTCTCAAAGGTGTTGTAATTGATAAAAAACTTTTCTCTCGAATTATTAAAGAGAAAAAAGTTAAAGGTAAAGACAAAGACAGCAATGAAAATATTGAAAAAGATTTTAAAACATCCATTGAGAACCTTAATCGCAAAATGGGTGAAAAATTGCTTGAAATTGTAAATGGTTTAACCTCTGCAGGCGTTTATGATAATTTGAGTGCTGATGTTATTTCTAAAGGTAAAAAATTTACCCAGAAAAATATTGCTTCTCTTAATTTTGCAAATATTGAAACAAGAAACTGGACAAATGATAATGATAAAAATGAATTGATAAAAAAATTATTCAATAATTATCATATCAAATACAAAGAAATTGCAGCTTCTATTGCAAGAAGAAAATTTACTGCAACAATTGGCGATGATTTGCCTAATGGTATTGTTCAACTTGCTAAAGTTTATGTTGCTAAAAAACGTAAATTAAAAGTAGGCGATAAAATGGCTGGACGGCACGGTAACAAAGGTATTGTTGCACGTATTGTACGCGATGAAGATATGCCTTTCCTTGACGACGGAACTCCTGTTGATATTGTCCTTAATCCACTAGGCGTACCTTCTCGTATGAACCTTGGGCAAATTTATGAAACTGTTTTAGGTTGGGCTGGCAAAAAGTTAGGACTTAAGTTTTCTACTCCTATTTTTGATGGAGCAAGCATTGACCAAATTAACGACTATATGAAACAAGCTGGCTTACCAGATAACGGTAAAATATATCTTTATGACGGCGGAACTGGAGAAAAATTCGACCAACCTGCTACAGTTGGATATATATACATGCTTAAGTTGCATCACATGGTCGACGATAAAATGCATGCTAGATCTATTGGACCATACTCGCTTATTACCCAACAACCTCTTGGAGGCAAAGCCCAGTTTGGTGGTCAAAGATTTGGCGAAATGGAAGTATGGGCTTTAGAAGCTTTCGGCGCTGCCAATATTTTGCAGGAAATTCTTACCGTAAAATCTGACGACGTTGTCGGAAGAGCTAAAGCTTATGAAGCTATTGTTAAAGGTGATGTTATGCCTATACCTGGCATACCTGAATCTTTTAATGTTCTTGTCCACGAGCTTACAGGACTTTGTCTTAATGTTACTTTTGAATAGCTTGTTTTTGAATTAAATGTAATCTTTTTACATCTGTTTGTATTAAATTAATTAATCGAATTAAAATAAAATATATATATGGCTTTCAGAAAAGAGAACCCAACAAGAAGTACATTTTCAACAATCTCTATCAGCCTCGCTTCTCCCGAAACTATTCTGGAAAGGTCTTGGGGTGAAGTGCTTAAACCCGAAACTATTAATTACAGAACTTACAAACCTGAACGCGATGGTTTGTTTTGCGAAAGAATTTTCGGCCCAGTGAAAGACTGGGAATGCCACTGTGGTAAATATAAAAGAATAAGATACAAAGGCATAGTATGCGACAGATGTGGCGTTGAAGTTACTGAAAAAAAAGTAAGACGTGAAAGAGCTGGTCATATACAACTTGTTGTTCCAGTTGCTCATATTTGGTTTTTTAGATCTTTACCTAATAAAATTGGCGCCCTACTCGGTCTGCCTACTAAAAAATTAGATACTATTATCTATTACGAAAAATATGTGGTAATACAACCAGGTATTAAGGAAGCAGATGGTGTTAGCTTTATGGACTTTCTTTCAGAAGAAGAATATTTCGAAATTATTGATTCATTACCTCAAGAAAATCAATACCTTGACGATGCCGACCCAAATAAATTTATTGCTAAAATGGGAGCTGAAGCTATACACGACATTTTGTCACGCTTAGACCTTGACGAAATCTCTTATACCCTCCGCCACAAAGCTAATAACGAAACTTCTCAACAACGTAAACAAGACGCTCTTAAACGCTTAAAAGTTGTTGAAGCTTTCAGAGATGCTCAAACCAGATTCGATAATAAACCTGAATGGATGATTGTTAAGGTTGTTCCTGTTATCCCCCCTGAACTTAGACCTCTTGTACCTTTAGATGGAGGACGCTTTGCTACTTCCGACCTCAACGACTTATACAGAAGAGTTATTATAAGAAACAACAGACTAAAAAGATTAATTGAAATTAAAGCTCCTGATGTTATTTTACGTAACGAAAAACGTATGCTTCAGGAAGCAGTTGATTCTTTATTCGATAACTCCAGAAAAGTTAATGCTGTTAAAACAGAATCAAACAGAGCTTTAAAATCTTTAAGCGACAGCTTAAAAGGTAAACAAGGTAGATTCCGCCAAAACCTACTCGGTAAACGTGTTGATTATTCAGGACGCTCAGTTATTGTTGTTGGACCTGAACTTAAACTTAACGAATGTGGTTTACCTAAAGAAATGGCTTCTGAACTATTCAAGCCATTTATTATAAGAAAAATGCTTGAACGCGGAATTGTTAAAACTGTTAAATCAGCTAAAAAAATAGTCGATAGAAAAGACCCTGTTGTATGGGATATTTTAGAAAATGTCCTTAAAGGACATCCTGTTCTACTTAATCGTGCTCCTACCTTACACAGACTAGGCATACAGGCTTTTCAACCTAAACTTATTGAAGGTAAAGCTATTCAATTACACCCTCTCGTTTGTACTGCTTTTAACGCTGACTTTGACGGTGACCAGATGGCTGTCCATGTTCCACTTGGAAATGCTGCTGTATTAGAAGCACAAATTTTAATGCTTGCTTCTCATAATATTTTAAACCCTGCTAATGGCGCTCCAATTACAGTACCTTCACAGGATATGGTTCTTGGCTTATATTACATGACTAAAGGTCGCAGAACTGATGTTGATAAATCAATGAAAGGACAAGGAAAACATTTTTACTCTCCCGAAGAAGTTATTATTGCATATAACGAAAAACAAGTTGACCTGCATTCTTATATTTATGTAAAACTAACCAATATTATTGAAAACGGACAAAAACTTACAAAAACCATCGAAACTACTGTAGGAAGAGTTCTGTTTAATCAGGTTGTTCCAAATGAATACGGCTACATTAACGAACTTTTAACTAAAAAAACTCTTAGAGATATTATTGGCGATATTCTTAAAAAAACAGGCACAGCCAGAACTGCCCAATTCCTCGATGATATTAAATCATTAGGTTTTAATATGGCATTCAAAGGTGGTTTGTCGTTTAACCTCGGCGATGTTATTATTCCTGAACAAAAAGCTGAACTTATTGAAGAAGCTAATAAAGAAGTTGAAGATATTACTGCAAGTTATGAAAATGGGTTTATAACACATAACGAACGCTATAATCAGATTATTGACGTTTGGACACATACAAATTCCAAATTAACTAATCTTTTGATAAAACAAGTATCAACTGACAAACAAGGATTTAACCCTGTTTATATGATGCTTGACTCTGGCGCACGTGGTTCTAAAGAACAAATCAGACAGTTGAGTGGTATGCGTGGCCTTATGGCTAAACCCCAAAAATCTGGTGCTACTGGTGGCGAAATTATTGAGAATCCAATTCTTTCAAATTTCAAAGAAGGATTGTCAGTACTTGAATACTTTATATCTACTCACGGTGCTCGTAAAGGTCTTGCCGATACAGCTCTTAAAACTGCTGATGCAGGTTATTTGACAAGGCGACTTGTTGACGTTTCTCAAGATGTTATTATTTCTGAAACTGACTGCGGTACGCTAAGAGGTCTTACAACTTCTGCTTTGAAAAAAAATGAAGAAGTTGTTGAAACATTATACGACAGAATATTAGGACGCGTATCATTACATAATATTTACCATCCTCAAACAGGTGAACTTATTATTTCTCAAGGTGAAGAAATTACTGAAACCATTGCTGAAATTATTGAAAATTCTCCTATTGAATCAGTTGAAATACGTTCAGTATTAACCTGCGAATCTAAACAAGGTGTTTGTGCAAAATGTTACGGCAGAAACCTAGCAAGCGGCAGAATGGTGAAAAGAGGTGAAGCAGTTGGCGTTATTGCAGCGCAATCTATTGGCGAACCTGGCACACAGCTTACTCTTCGTACTTTCCACGTTGGTGGTACGGCTTCAAATATTGCTATTACATCTAGAATTGTAGCTAAATACGAAGGTATTGTTGAAATTGAAGAAATCAGACAAATTGAAAAAATCAACAATGATGGTAAAAAGATTTTTGTAGTTATTGGCCGATCAGCCGAAGTAAGAATTGTTGACACTAATACAAAAATTATTTTATCATCAGCTAATATTCCTTACGGTTCTAATTTGTATTTCAAATCGGGCGATGTTGTTAAGAAAAAAGATGTAATTTGTGAATGGGACCCATATAACGCTCATATATTATCAGAAGTTTCTGGTAAAATTGTATTTGAAAATATTATTGAAGGTATAACTTATCGTGAAGAAAGTGATGAACAAACTGGTTATCACGAACAAGTTATTATAGAATCGCGTCAAAAATCTAAAAATCCAATTATATCTATAGTTGACAAAAAAGGCGGAATTATTAAATCCTATGACATACCAGTCGGATCTCACATAGTTGTTAAAGATGGCGATAGCATTGAAGCTGGCGAAATGCTCGTTAAAATACCAAGAGCTGTCGGTAAATCAGGCGATATTACTGGAGGACTTCCACGTGTTACTGAACTATTTGAAGCTCGTAACCCTTCTGACCCTGCTGTTGTCTCTGAAATTGACGGATCTGTTTCTTTCGGCAAAAAACTAAAAAGAGGATATAGAGAGGTTGTAATTACTAGTAAAACTGGCGAAGAACGCAAATACTTAATCCCTACTTCAAAACAAATTTTAGCTCAAGAAAATGACTATGTCAAAGCTGGTACCTCGCTTTCAGAAGGTGCTACTACACCTTCTGATATTCTTGCAATTAAAGGACCTACTAAAGTTCAAGAATATATTGTAAACGAAGTTCAAGAAGTATACCGCTTGCAAGGTGTTAAAATTAATGATAAACACTTTGAGGTAATTGTTCGTCAAATGATGCGTAAAGTGGAAATTGAAGACCCAGGCGATACTAGATTCCTTGAAGGCGAAATTGTTAATAAATCTGACTTCCAAGACGAAAATGATAATATATTTGGCAAGAAAGTAGTTGAAGAACCTGGTAATTCTGAAACAATGAAAGCCGGTCAAATAGTTAGTGCCAGAAAACTACGCGACGAAAATTCTTTACTAAAACGTAAAGACCAACAACTAGTAACTGCTAGAGATGCAAAACCTGCTACTGCTCGTCAAATTTTACAGGGTATTACAAGAGCTTCTTTACAAACACGTAGCTTCTTATCTGCTGCTTCTTTCCAAGAAACAACTAAAGTACTTACTGAAGCCGCTGTTAATGCTAAAAAAGATGAATTAGAAGGGCTTAAAGAAAATGTACTTGTTGGACACCTTATTCCTGCTGGTACAGGATTAAGACAGTACGACAGTCTTATTGTAGGCTCTATGGAAGAATATAAAAACCTTATGGCTTCAAAAGAAGACGCTTTAACTGAAATTTAAAAATTATGGAAAATAAACCTAATCCCGAAAATCAACTGAATGTTGAGCTAAATGATGAAATTGCTGAAGGTATCTATTCAAATTTAGCAATTATAACACATTCGCACAGCGAATTTATTGTTGATTTTTTGAAAGTAATGCCTGGGGTACCAAAAGCTAAAGTTAAAGCTAGAATTATTCTTACGCCACAACATGCAAAACGATTATTAAAAGCCTTGAAAGAAAATATTGCTAAATTTGAAGCAACTCATGGCGAAATTGAAACGTCTGAAAATGAATTTCCTTTTATGATGGGAGGCGGACCAACAGCTCAAGCTTGATATTTCAACTTTAGTTTAATTTTTCTTTAATAAAACTTAAAGTTTCTCTTTAATACATCTTAATCTTTTATGCAACGGACGCTTCTGCCAAATGCACGCCAGTGATTTCCTAATGAAACACTGCTACTATTATAACGGAGATCATTTGAATTTGTAGAACTCCAATAATATCCACTACTGCCTACACTTGATAAATTGCCTGTATCATAATCACGCCCACCAGCTGCAGGCAAATGTAATGAACTTTTAACAGCTCCCTGACTGTTTT
>CAZDEU010000068.1:0-13511 GCA_964504265.1 uncultured Bacteroidales bacterium | reverse complement strand
AAACTCCATAAATAAATTATACATTAATTAAAATATAATTATTATCTTTGCAAAATTATTAATCCGTGCTAGCGGTAGTATTTTAAAAAACTTTATGCAAATAAAAGGATTTAATTGTTAAAAATATATAAATCATAGATACATTCGTCGGCATATTAACACAAAAAATCATTGATTACATTTGAAGAATTAGGAATTGCACCGGAAAACATCCGGGCACTAACTGAATTGGGTTTTGAATACCCAATGCCAATACAAGAAAAAGTTATACCTCATATTTTACACAATAAAAGTGATGTTGTTGCTTTGGCACAAACAGGAACAGGTAAAACTGCAGCTTTTGGTGTTCCGCTTATACAATTAACTAATGCTGAAGAAAAACATCCTCAGGCTCTTATTCTTTCTCCCACCCGCGAATTATGCATTCAGATAGCATCTGATATTAAAGACTTTTCAAAATACAATACGAGTATCAGAGTGTTGCCTGTTTATGGTGGCAGCAGTATTGAAAGTCAAATTAAACTACTAAAAGAAGGTGTACATATAATTGTTGCGACTCCAGGTAGGCTTATTGATCTTATTAATCGAAAGGTTGTAAAACTAAATAAAGTTAATATAGTAGTTCTTGACGAAGCTGACGAGATGTTAAATATGGGCTTTCAGGAAAGTATAAACGAAATATTATCAAAAGTACCCGAAAACCGCACTACTTTGCTTTTTTCGGCTACAATGCCCAAAGAAGTGGCAATTATTGCTCGTAATTATATGAAATCGCCTGTTGAAATTACTGCAGGTGAAAAAAATGCAGGTGCCGAAAATATTAAACACATTTATTATACTGTTCACGCACGCGATAAATATGCAGCTTTAAAACGTATTGTTGATTTTTATCCCGATATTTATGGCATAGTTTTTTGTCGTACACGCCGCGAAACACAGGAAGTTGCCGATAAACTTATTAATGATGGCTATAATGCTGAATCTCTTCACGGCGATTTGTCGCAAGCTCAACGCGACCACGTTATGCAGAAATTCAGAATTAAACATCTGAAATTGTTAGTAGCTACTGATGTTGCTGCCCGCGGTATTGATGTCAACAATCTTACTCATATAATCAATTATAATTTACCTGATGATTTGGATGCTTACATCCATCGCAGCGGTAGAACTGCAAGAGCTGGTAAAACAGGTACTTCAATCGCTATTATTAATCTGCGCGAAAAACATCTTATAAAAGCTATTGAAAAAAAAATTAATAAAACTTTTAAAGCAGCTCAAATACCTTCGGGTGAAGAAATTTGCGAAAAACAACTTTTTGCTATGATCGATAAAATGGAAAAAGTTGAATTCGACAAAAGTGAAATTGACCCATTTTTGCCTTCTATACTACGTAAACTCGAATGGCTAGAAAAAGAAGATATTATTAAACGTTTTGTGGCTCTTGAATTTAACCGATTTATTGATTATTACAGAAATTCAGGCGATATTAATGTTTATGATAATAAAGAAAAATTTAAAGATGGTAGGTTTAATGATGACAAAAAAAGTAGAAATTCAAGTCAGGATTTTAATAATGCGGTTCGTTTAATTATTAATGTTGGAAAGGAAGATGGTTTCTATCCTAAAGAACTGCTTGCTATGATTAAAGAATATACTACTGGCAAAAAAATTACGGTCGGCAGAATTGACCTCGAAAAACATTCTTCCTTTTTTGAAGTCGAAAACAACGACGCAAATATTATTGTTAAATCTTTGAGAAAAGCAAATTTTAAAGGAATACCAATAAGAGTTGAAATTACTGCCGATAAACGTCAAAAATATTCAAATAAAAAATATAAAAAATCAGACGAGCATAAAAGTTATAGAAGTAATAATGACAATAATAATCACAAAGAATACAATAGAAAAAGAAAAAGATAGTTTATTATTTATAATATTTTTTATGCTTTTTCTTTTAATATTCTAAAAAACAAATAACTTTGTATTTTATTTATTAATAAACTATGAGTTGTTAGTTTATTAAATTTGTAAGATTGAATTTCATTTTTTTTTAAACAATATCAGAATCAAATATCAAATTAATTAAAATCATTAACATAAAAAATTCAAACATTATGAAAAAATTAAGTAGTGTGTCTGCAATATTAATTTCAATTTTAATATTAACATCTTCATTTTCAACTGGTTTAAATAAAAAAAGTAAAAAATTTAAAGGTATAATTACTTACGATATTACTTATTCGGGCGATATTGATGCAGCCACACTTGCCATGCAACCCAAGGATATGATAGTTAAAATTCTGGATAATAAATCAAAACAAGAAGTAGCCGGTTCTTATATTATTAACGACGGCGATACTAAAACTTCTTTTATTTTACTTGATATTGTTGGGAAAAAGTATGCTCTTAAATCAACTAAAGAAGATGTTGAGAAAAAACTTCAGGAATCGCCTGCCCCTGTTATTAAATATATTGATGGCGAAACTAAGGAAATTGCAGGATATACTTGCAAAAAAGCTGAATATATTGAAACCGACGAAGAAACAGGTGAAGAGGTTGTTGTACCTTTCTTTTATACCGATGAAATTGGTTCTGAAGATATGAACTATGGCGGACAGTTTCATGGGCTAAAAGGTTGGCCCTTAGAATACGAGCTTACTATGGCTGATTTTTCTATTAAATATACTGCTCGTTCGGTTAATAAAAAAGCTAAAGTTTCTGCTAAAGATTTCTTAATCCCCGAAGATTACCAAATTACTACAAGAGAAAAATTATTAGAAATATTTAGTGGAATGGAAGAATAAATTTCTTTTTTTGTTATAATTAATGAATTGTGAATCTTATATCAGATTTATTCTTTGATAATGGCTGAGAAAAAAAATCATTTTAAAAAAAATCATTTAAAAGAAGTAAAAAATGAAGTAAAAACAACTGAAACTTCTATTAAATCTACAAAGAAGAAAAAAAAAGAAAAATCAAATAAATCCAATTCTTCTTCAAATTTAAGTTTTTTTCAAAATGTGAAATTTCAAAAAGTTTTAGGTCTTTTTTTGCTTGCTCTCTCTCTCTTTTTGATAATTTCTTTTATCTCGTATTTGTTTGCCTGGCAAAAAGATTTTGATAAGATACACAGTATTTCTGCTTACGATTTATTATTTAATAATAATATATTAGTCAATAACTTTGGCGGGAAAACCGGTGCTGTTTTAGCGCACTTTTTTATAACACGAGGTTTTGGTATTGCTTCTTTTGCTTTTATTCTGTTGTTTGCTTTATTAGGTCTAAAACTTTTTGCTAATTATAAACCATTACCTATAAAGAAAACTTATATATATTCTTTTTTGCTTATTCTATGGTTGCCAGTTGCTTTAGGTTTTATTATCCGTAAAGGTAATTTTATGTTTTTGCAGGGAGTTTATGGGTTTGAAGCTAATATTTGGCTTTCAGGAATTATTGGTCATATTGGCACTGCTATTTTATTGATTTTTATTTTACTTACATTTCTTATTGTTGTTTTTAACTTCGCTTTTAATTTTAGGCTTAAATCACAAAATACTGATAATAAAGTTGATGAATCTGGAAATTTATCAACTAACATATTAAATCCTGACAATGATGATGAAAATATTGAAAATATTGATGAAGAAGATAATTTAACAGATAAAGAACTTGAAGAATCAACCGAATTTACTGTAGTACCACAAGATGAACAGAAAAAACAGCCTTCATTGTCAGATAATGATGAACCTGAATTTGAAATTGAAACTCCTCATAATACTACTAATGATACTGTAAATGAAAATGAAGAAAATGAAGATGATATTATTGAACATTTTACTTCAGACTCTCCTTATGACCCTACTCTTGATTTAAGCGAATTTGTTCTTCCCGGATTGGACTTACTTGAAGAACACGGCGATGGCAATACTACTGTCGAAAAAAGTGAACTCGAAGCCAATAAAGACAAAATTATTCAAACTTTAAACAATTATTCAATTAAGATTGATAAAATTAAAGCTACTATTGGTCCAACAGTTACTCTTTATGAAATAATTCCAGCACCTGGCGTTAGAATTTCAAAAATTAAAAATCTTGAAGATGATATAGCTCTCAGCTTGTCAGCCCTTGGTATTAGAATTATTGCTCCAATGCCTGGCAAAGGTACTATAGGTATTGAAGTTCCAAATATGAAACCCGAAATTGTGTCGATGAAAAGCATGTTAGCATCAGACAAATTTGTTAATTCTTCTTATGTACTCCCTATTGCACTTGGAAAAACTATATCTAACGAACCTTATATAGCCGATTTAACCAAAATGCCTCACCTGCTTATGGCTGGTGCTACTGGGCAAGGTAAATCGGTTGGACTAAATGCTATTATTACTTCTTTGCTTTATAAAAAACATCCAGCATATATCAAATTTGTGCTTGTTGACCCTAAAAAAGTTGAACTTACTCTTTTTTCACATATAGAACGTCATTATCTTGCCAAACTGCCCGATTCTGCCGAAGCTATTATTACCGATACAAGACAGGTTGTACGCACTTTAACTTCTTTATGTACCGAAATGGACCAACGTTACGAATTGCTCAAAAACGCTCAAGTTCGTAATATTAGAGAATATAACGCAAAGTTTATTTCGCGAAAACTTAATCCTAATGACGGACATCGCTTTTTGCCGTATATTATTCTTGTTGTTGATGAATTTGCCGATTTGATTATGACTGCTGGCAAAGAAGTTGAAACACATATTGCTCGCCTTGCTCAGTTAGCTCGTGCTATTGGAATTCACCTTATTATTGCAACTCAACGCCCTTCAGTTAATATAATTACAGGTACAATTAAAGCAAACTTCCCTGCACGTATGGCTTTTAGAGTTATTTCTAAAATTGACTCCCGTACTATTCTTGATATGGGTGGAGCCGATCAGTTAATTGGTAGAGGCGATTTGTTGCTCGCAACAGGTAGCGAACTCGTAAGGTTGCAATGCCCTTTCGTCGACACTCCTGAAGTAGAAAAAATTACAAGTTTCATCGGCGCACAAAGAGCTTACCCCGAAATTTTTGCTCTGCCCGAATGTATTGATGAAAATTCTTCTGATGAAAATGCTAGCTTTGACCCTAACGATAGAGATGAGCTTTTTGAAGATGCTGCCCGAATAATTGTTCAACACCAGCATGGCTCTACTTCTTTATTGCAACGTAAGCTTAAACTTGGCTACAACCGAGCAGGCAGACTTATTGACCAGCTCGAAGCTGCTGGTATTGTCGGATCCTTCGAGGGAAGTAAAGCTAGAGAAGTTAAAATTAAAGATGAAACTACTTTGGAACAGTTTTTGTCAAATCCTAACACTAAGGTTTTTTAACTCTTTAATTTTTTTATAAACAAGCTAATTTAAATACTATTGAAAACCATTAAATTCTTTTACATGAAAACAATAATCATTTCTTTTATTTCTGTTTTAATCACTTTATCTGTAAGCTCTCAAACAGCAACCGACAAAAAAGCAAAGGCAATTTTAGATGAGGTGTCTCAAAAAACAAAATTATATAAAACTATTTCAATTGACTTTACTTATACAATGCTAAACAAAGCAAATAATATTAACCAAAGTAAAAAAGGTAGCGTTATAATTAAAGGCGAAAAATTTAAAATGAAGATGGCTGGTCAAATTGTAATTTTTGACGGTACTGCAATTTATACTTATATTGAAGATGCTGAAGAGGTGCAAATTAATGCCCCTACCGAAGAAAGTATTAACCCAAGTCAATTGCTTACTGGATATGACAAAGATTATAAATCGAAGTTTATCAAAGAAGAAACTTCTAATGGTGTAACTTATCAAATTATTGATTTAACTCCTGCAAAACAATCAAAAGCTATTGCAAGGGTTCGTCTTAAAATTAATAAATCAAAGAAACAAATAGCATCTTCTACTTTATATGACAAAAATGGAAGTACATATACTTATTTGGTTAATAAATTTATTACCGATACGCCTATAGACGATACAATGTTCGCATTCAAAAAATCGGACTTCCCTAATGCTGAAGTAATTGATATGAGATGATTATCTGACAATAATTTTATTCAACTTCAACCCACTTATAATCAACCATTTTATAAATTGAAAGGCTATTGTTTTCAAAACCAGATTCATCGTTAAGTATTTTGAAAGAGAACTTGGTTTGTAAACCTTTGTAATTAACTGTATTTACACAATTATGAAAATCTCTTCCATATTTTTGCAAAGCATTTAAAAAGTAAAGAGTAATATCATAACCAGCATAAGCATAATATTCAGGTTCGGTGTGGTAAGCATTTCTAAAAGAATTGACAAATGCTTTAACTTCCTGCTTTGAATAATCAACAAAATTTGAAGAAAAAATATTAATATTTAAGTCTTGTAAATATTCTAATTCAAGACTTTCGTATTTAATAATATTGGATGGCGAAAATAAAGTAATATTAAAATTGTCAGCATAATTTCTAAGATTTCTGATGTAACTTGTATAAAAAATTTCGCCTGTTGCAAGCGTAATAACAATATTATCGCAATCAGTTTTTAAATTATCTGTAACACTCTTAAAACCTGTATTAAAATATTGCACTAACTTAACAGCAGAATCTGTTCTACCAGCTTTAACATATAAATTTGTCATTTTGTCTCTAAAATTTTTAGATTCACCAATAGAATTTTTATTATTATTATTGTTAACAATAATAATATTTGCTTTTGGATAAACTTGAGACAAATATTCCGCAAGTTTTGAATATTGTGTTGTATTTGAAGAAACTACTTTAAATACATTTTGATTATTTTTAATTATAATTTGCTTAGGCGATAAAGGATTAACTATATTAATATTTTTAGTAACAGCAAAATTCTGAACTAAATTAAAAGAACGTCTGAAAAATGGTCCAATAAACAGGTCTACGTCTTGAAACTCTGGTTTTTTGAGCAATTGCGATGTTGTTGTTGAATCGTTAACATCATCATAAACATAAAATTTCAAGTTCATACCTTGATTTTTCATCGTGTCGACCGCTAACATAGCGCCTTCGTAAAACTCAATAAAACTAAGCGATTTAAAATTGCGGGGTTCATTTTCAGTTTCAGGTATTTTTACTTCATAAGCCCTGTCCAAATACAAAGGCATAATAAAAGCTATTTCGTAAATATCTGATAAAACAGGTGAATTGCAATAAGAGTCAGAAAACCTTTGTTTAATTAATTTTAAAGTATCTGTAGCTGGAACATATATTATTTCAGGAATAGCTTTCTTTTCTTTAACTGGTATTCTAATACTTTGTCCTTTTTTAATTTTTTCATTTAACCCTGGATTCATCTCAATAATTTCTTCAATAGAAACAAGATATGATTTTGCAATGCTATACAAAGTTTCTTTATTTTTTACAGTGTGAATAAAAAAATTCTCTTCGGAAATATCATTTCTGATAATAATATCATCTTTTGAAACAGGTATCAAAATTGTTTGTCCTGGCAATATTCTTTCTGAAAGCCCCTGATTAGTTTTTAAAATATCGGCAGTAGTAATCTTATAATTTCGTGCAATTGAGAATAATGTTTCAGAAGATTTGACAATATGCTTAATAGTATTACTATCGGAAGGCGAAGAAGTTACATCAGAAGATAAATCTGTTTGGGTATCAACAGGTTTTTTAACAGGAATTTTTATTAACTGATTAATTGAAAGCCCGTTTTTTGTTTCAGGATTAATTGTAAAAAGTTCATCAACACTAACATTATAAACTTTTGAAATAGAATATAGCGTTTGCCCTTTACTTACAGAATGAATATAGTAATTTTGACCGTCAATAACTTCAGTTTTTTCGGAACGTTCTATTACAACTTCCTGAGCCTTTACTGGAATAAAACATATAAGAAAAAAAAACTGTAATATTAATATTGCTTTTAATTGCATATATTTAGAAATCTTAAATAATATTTTGCAAATATACGGTTTTAGTTTGAAAATAGAATTGTGGTGCTAAGAAAAGTTTTTTTTAATATTCAAAAAAATTCATTATATTTGTATAAAAAAATTTATGAAGAAAATAGTATTAACATTATTCTGGTTGTTTATAATTACTATGCTGTCAGCACAAGGTACGTTACAGTATAATCAAGCTAAGATAATCGGAGCTTCAACTGAAATTGTCCCAATTGGTAAAGTGTGGAAAGTTACTTCTGTATATGGTGTAATAAGGTCATGCAGGTTAATTGGTCCATGTTACATAGCATTATCGCCTAATTCGTATGCAATGGCATCACAGAGTGGATTAATTATTAATGGCGAATCAGTACCTTCAAGATTAGTTTGGGAGAGGTCAAATTTTTTTTCAGAAAATACTTGTACAAATGATGCAAGAAGTTTTTCAACAACTACAAGTAATTGTACATGTAATGGAATGGCTGGAGATTTAGCATCAGATCCTAATGTTTTGCCGATATGGTTACCTGCAGGTACAAGTGTTAGTTCTCTTGGGAGTTCTTCTTTTGTTTCAGTGTTAGAGTTTAATATAATCCCATAGAAATCATCACTAAAGTACAGTCACTTATAACAGAAATACCTGCCTTTATAGACATTTCTTTAAATTCAGGATTATATGTACCTGGATTAAATATTAATCTTTTAGGTTTTAATTTAATAATATAATCATAATATTGAGGCTGATGTATTGCTGAAATGTAAAGGGTTACAGTGTGAACATCTTTAATGTTGGGCATACCTTTAATAATTTGTATTCCATTAATAGCACCATTGCGTATTCCAATAGGGTATACAGTATAACCAGCTTCAGAAAGCCTGAGAACAGCGGCATTTGAATAACGTCTTTGATTTGGGCTTGCTCCAATAACTACACTAACTTTATCTTCGTTTTTCATATTTATTTAATTAAAAAATATGACAATATTTCATATTTATTTTATAACCTATTTATAATCAGGACATAACGTCATATTGTTTTTTATTTTAGTAGAAAAATTGTCATATTTTAAAGATTTATTTCAAAAGGTTTAAGAATTGATGTGATATTGATATTTTTTCAATATTTTAATTATCAAAAATAAAAAATATTGATTTACAAAAAAAATGTAATGCTAAAACATTAAGACAACAAATAATTGAACGAAAAATAAAAAACAATAAAATGAATTTCAACAATTTCACAATTAAATCGCAACAGGCAATTTTAAAAGCACAAGAAATTGCATTGGCTATGCAACATCAAGCTGTAGAAAATATTCATATATTTAAAGGTATGTTATCTATTGATGAAAATGTAATACCGTATATACTTAAGAAATTAAATGTTAATCTTAATTTGTGCAATCAAATACTCGATAATCAGTTGCAGACAATGCCAAAGGTAGTAGGCGGAGAACAATATATCTCATCAAATGCGTCTGCTACATTGCAAAAAGCTGGTAATTATCTTAAAGAATATGGTGATGAATATATTTCGCTTGAGCATATATTATTGAGTATATTCACATCTAATGACGCTGTTTCACAAATGTTGAAAGACCAAGGTGTTACAGAAAAAGACATAAAAGCAACCATTAAAGAACTTCGTAAAGGTTCATCAGCAAAAAGTCAAACAGCCGAAGATACATATAATGCTCTTAACAGATATGCTCGCAATTTGAACGAATTAGCACGCAACGGCAAACTTGATCCTGTTATTGGACGCGAAGATGAAATAAGAAGAGTACTACAAATCCTTTCGCGGCGCACTAAAAACAACCCGATTTTAATTGGAGAACCAGGCGTTGGTAAAACCGCAATAGCCGAAGGACTGGCTCATAGAATTATTAATGGCGATATACCTGAGAATTTGAAAGACAAATTACTATTTTCACTCGACATGGGAGCTTTAATAGCTGGTGCTAAATATAAAGGTGAGTTTGAAGAGCGACTTAAAAGCGTTATACACGAAGTTGTTTCTTCAAACGGAGAAATTATACTTTTTATAGACGAAATTCATACTTTAGTCGGTGCTGGCGGTGGCGAAGGTGCAATGGATGCTGCTAATATTCTAAAACCTGCCCTTGCTAAAGGTGAGCTGAGAGCTATTGGTGCTACTACTCTCAAAGAATATCAAAAATATTTTGAAAAAGATAAAGCACTTGAACGCAGATTCCAAACTGTTTTAGTTGATGAACCTGATGTGCTTTCTTCAATTAGCATTCTTAGAGGACTTAAAGAAAAATACGAAACTCATCACCACGTTCGTATTAAAGATGAAGCAATTATTGCTGCCGTCGAATTATCGCACCGCTACATAAACGATAGGTTTTTACCCGATAAAGCAATTGATTTAATGGATGAGGCTGCAGCACGTCTAAGGCTTGAAATTAATAGTGTACCTGAAGAGTTAGACGAAATTGAAAGAAAAATTCGTCAGTTAGAAATTGAAAAAGAAGCTATTAAAAGAGAAAATGACGAAAGTAAATTATCGCCTCTTAACGAAGAAATAGCAAATCTTAATGACCAAAGAAATCAGATAAAATCGAAATGGCAGGCTGAAAAAGAAATAGTTGAAAAAATTCAACAACGTAAAAATGATGCCGAAAATTTTAAATTTCAGGCTGAGCAAGCCGAGCGTTCAGGCGATTACGGATTAGTTGCCGAATTAAGATATGGCAAAATAAAAGAAGCTGAAAAGGATATTATTGAATTAAAAAAGCAACTCTCTGAAATTCAAAAAGATACAGCTCTTGTTAATGAAGAGGTTGCCGCCGAAGACATAGCTGCCATTGTTAGCCGTTGGACTGGTATACCTGTGAGCAAAATGATGCAAGCCGAAAAAGAAAAATTGTTGCATCTTGAAGATGAATTACATAAAAGAGTAGTTGGACAAGACGAAGCTATAGCTGCATTATCAAATGCAATAAGAAGAAGCAGAGCAGGATTATCGGACATTAAAAGACCTATTGGCTCTTTTATTTTTCTTGGAACTACCGGAGTAGGTAAAACAGAACTTGCTAAAGCGCTAGCTGAATTCTTATTTAACGATGAAACAGCTATGATAAGAATTGATATGTCGGAATATCAGGAACGCCATACAGTATCAAGACTAATTGGTGCTCCTCCGGGATACGTTGGCTACGAAGAATCGGGGCAACTTACTGAAGCTGTCCGCCGTAAACCTTATTCTGTTGTTTTGCTTGACGAAATTGAAAAAGCTCATTCAGATGTATTCAATATACTTCTTCAGGTGCTTGACGAAGGCAGACTTACCGATAATAAAGGAAGAACCGCTGATTTCAGAAATACAATAATTATAATGACTTCTAATATGGGTTCGCATCTTATCCAAGAAAATTTTGCTGAAGCTAGCGATAATTACGCTGAGATGCTTATGCAAACAAGAGATCAGGTATTTGGTTTGTTAAAAAAGAATATACGCCCCGAATTTTTAAATCGTATAGACGAAATTATAATGTTTAAGGCATTAAACAGAGAAGAAATAAGACAAATTGTTGAAATGCAGTTCAATAAAATTTGTGAAAAACTTAAAGAAAATGGAATCTATTTATCAGCTACCGAAGAGGCAATTAAATGGCTGGCTACATTAGGATTTGACCCTCATTATGGTGCAAGACCGCTAAAAAGAGTTATTCAGCAAAAAGTACTTAACGAGCTTTCTAAAATGATATTATCGGGCAAGCTGCAAGAAAAACAATCTATTATACTTGATTTGGATAAAACAGAGTTGGTGTTTAGGAATTAAGAAAAAATGTTAAAAAAATTATAGTGTATGTTAACAACAACTTAAATTCATGTCAATTTTTAAAAAATAATTACAGATATTAAAAATTGATTAATTTTATACGATTTTTTATATAAAAATTATTTTTGTTTCATAAATAATAAAACATATAAGACCAATATCTTATCTTTGAAATTTTAATATAAATCGTATAAAAACAATAATATATGTTAAAAAAAACTTGTGTTAATTTAATAACATTTTTAATTGTTATACACTATTCAAATTCAATATTTTGTCAAGGAGTAGGTATCAATAGCAATGGCAACCCGGCTGATTCTTCAGCAATGCTTGATGTTTCATCTGACAATTCAGGAATTCTGATACCACGAATGACTACTGTTAACCGCAATAGCATTAATAATCCTGCAGCAGGTCTTATGATTTATAATACAGATAATAAATGTTTAGAAATATTTGAATATAATGTTTGGCAATCATTAGCCTGCGCCCATTGCCCGCTTCCTGCTAATGCTAATAACATTACAGGTACATCAGCAGTATGTGCAGGCGACGTTAATGTTTCATATTCAGTTCCAAGTATAAATGGTGCTACCTCATATTTATGGCAATATTCGGGTAGCGGTGTTAGTATTAACGGCAATTCAGAATCAATAAATTTAGATTTTTCTACTTTTGCGACTTCAGGCAATTTGAGCGTTTTGGGAGTTAATAATTGTGGCAATGGCAATATGTCGCCAGCATTTGCAATTAATGTTAATGTAGCTCCAAGCACTCCAACTGCAGGTTCACATATAGCTTCTCAAAATCAGATTACATGGAATTGGAATATCGTTTTAGGTGCGACAGGTTACAAATATAATACTACAAACGACTATAATACTGCGACAGATAATGGCGTAGCAACATCTTATACACAAACCAGTCTTTTGCCTCAAACATCTTATACTTTATATGTTTGGGCATATAATAATTGTGGTGTTTCAAATTTTCTTTTATTAACACAACAAACTTCAGGTGGAAATAAAATAATTTTTAAAACAAGTACAACATATAACGCTAATTTAGGTGGAGTTGCTGGTGCTGACAGCAAATGTCAGGCAAGAGCAAATGCTGCCGGATTAACAGGCACATACAAGGCATGGATAAGCACAAGTAGTAGTAGTCCTGCTACTACTTTTACAAAATATTCATCTCCATATATTTTAACTGATGGTACTCAAATAGCGAGCAACTGGAACGATTTAACCGACGGTAGTATCCCTAATGTTACTGGTGGTAATTATCCAAACATACATTTAGACGAATTTGGAAATGTATTACCTTTTACACCTGGTGGTGGCTATAGTGGTTGTGGAAGTTGGTTAGGCGGTTATTTTATTTTTTCGTGGAATGCTACTAATGCTGATGGAACATTTAAGCCTGCACCAATCGGCCAATATTCAAATTGTCATACTACTTGTAACGACTGGACTTCGACAAGTGGCGGTGGTGATGTTTGGATAATGTGGAATAATTCAAACACTCTTGATTGTTCTGCTGCTACCCACCTTATTTGTGTCGAACAATAGGAATATTGGCAATTAAACCCAACTTAACCCATATACCTGGTTGATATATATTCCCAAAATCAATATATTCTACATTTGTTATATTATTGATATCGCAATAAAAATCAAAATATTTATAAACATATTTAAATCTGCTGTTTATAGTATAAAATGCTTTATATTCTTTTTCTTTATTA
>CAZDEU010000067.1:0-13628 GCA_964504265.1 uncultured Bacteroidales bacterium | reverse complement strand
ATAATACCTAAACTGTTCATTTGCCCTAAGCCAGTATACCAATTATCGCTAACAGCAATACAGGTATTAGCTAATGCAAACAATGGCAAAATAAAAAATGCAACTGGTTTGTGTAAGAAATGTTGTAGAATATAAGAAGGTGATTTTTCGCCACCGTCGGAAAATGGAATTGCAAATGCTAACAGGACACCTGTTATTGTAGCGTGAACACCTGAATTGAGCAAAAAATACCACATTGCAATACCACCAATTAAATATGGAATAAGGTTGCGAACTTTAAGCCTGTTAAAAGTAAGCAAACAAAAGAAAATACCTAATGCAACAAATAAATTTACCAATGCTATTGAGTTAGTGTAAAAAATAGCAATAATTATTATTGCACCTAAATCATCAATTACAGCTAAAGCAGTTAAAAATATCTTCAGTGTAGTCGGCACACGTTTACCTAATAACGACAAAATTCCAATTGCAAAAGCAATATCAGTAGCCATTGGAATACCCGCACCTGATTGAGTATCAGTTCCACTATTAAGGGCAAGAAACAGTCCAGCAGGAATTAGCATACCACCAATTGCTCCAAAAATAGGTAACGAAGCATTTTTAATATTCGAGAGTTCACCTTTATATATTTCACGTTCTAATTCTAATCCAATAAGAAGAAAAAAAATAGTCATTAGCCCGTCATTAATCCAATGAACAATTGAATGCCCACCTAAATAAATATTCCAAAAATTGATATAACTTGTTTGCCAAGTAGAATTTGCAAGAGCAAGTGATATAGCTGTTACAAAAATTAAAATTATTCCACCTGCTTTTTCGCTTTCAAAAAATTCTGTGAATAGTTTTGTTAATTTCATAATATTTATTAGTCAGTGTTGTTTTTAATATAATATATTAACTTGCTGGGTACTGCAACAAGCAAAATTTTTAGTTTCTTAGCATTTTATCCATTCCACAAACTTAATACTAAGTTCCCTGTAATTCTCGTCTATACCACTTATATAACACGGCTGGCAACTTACTTATACCCGCATATTATAAAGTATTATTACTAAAAAAATAGTAATATAGACCATCTAAAATTACTTATAATATTTTCCAAATATATAATGTATTATTGAGATTTACAAAAATTATTTATAAACCTTGAGCTTGCTCCGAAAAGTTCCATATTTGAGAAAATTTTTAATGTAGCTCTAATTAATTATATAAACAAAGGGATGCAACCCCTTGTTTAATATACGAATCTATTACATTTTTTGTTTTGTTACTTTTAGGAGTATACTCAAAAGTTAAAGAGAAACTTTAGTTTTTTATTTGTAAATTTTTTAGAATAATTTACTGTTATTCATGTCAGTATTTATCTATAAGAGAACACTAATTACAATAATGCAACTGATATGCACGTATTAATGCAATTAATTTTTATTGTTAGTTATATACAGAAGAGACGCATAGTCCTTAAAATTAATTTTTAAATATATGCTCTAAAATATTAAGAGAATTATTAATTTCGTAAAAAATTATTATTCGATGTCGGTAAAAGTTAAAAATATTACAAAGTATTATGGCAGTCAGGCTGCCCTTAATAATGTATCATTTGAAGTAGGAACAGGCGAAGTGGTTGGTTTATTAGGTCCTAACGGAGCTGGGAAATCTACAATGATGAAGATTATTACTTGTTTCATTCCACCTTCAGAAGGAGAAGTTGATGTATGTGGTTTTGATATTTATGAGCATTCGCTTGAAGTGCGAAAGAAAATTGGTTATTTACCTGAGAATAATCCTTTGTATTATGATATGTACGTTAAAGAATATCTTGCCTTTATAGCTGGTATTCATCAAATACCGACAAAAAAGAGAAAAAACAGAATTGATGAAATTATAAATTTAACTGGTTTATCGCCCGAATTGCATAAAAAAATAGGAGCTTTGTCGAAAGGTTATAAACAAAGAGTTGGATTAGCACAGGCAATGATTCACGACCCTGAAGTTCTTATTTTGGATGAACCTACAGCAGGTCTCGACCCCAATCAGCTTATTGATATCAGAAATCTTATCCGCAAAATAGGAAGTCAAAAAACCGTTTTGCTTTCTACTCATATTATGCAGGAAGTAGAAGCTGTATGCGACAGAGCTATAATAATTGATAATGGAATAATAGTAGCCGATGACGCTACTGCAAACTTATCTAAAAGAACAGAAGGAAATTTTGTTATTAAAGTAGAATTTGAAGGCAATGTAGAAGATTCATTTTTTAAACAAATTAAAGGAATAATTAAAATAAGTAAAGACAAGCAAGGTGCTTATACTTTAGTTTGTGATAATAAACACGACATAAGAGCTGAAATATTTAGAATGGCAGTTAGCAAAGGACTTACAGTAATTAGTCTTCAAAAAGAGGAACAATCTATAGAAAAAGTATTTCAGAATCTTACAGGAAAATCAAAGATTTAAAAAATATTTGTCTGATTTTCATAACTTTACATACAAATTATATTTTTTTTTTCATTTTTCAACATTATTCTGAAAAAAAAATGTACGTTTGTAATCTCAAACCTCGTGGAAAGATTTGATTGATTGCAACCACATAAAAAAATGCTAAAACAGTTTTGTTTGTAGCTGCCGTCAGTCAAAATTTTCCCATTAATATTAATTAATTTAAAATTCATAAAAAATGGGTTATTTATTTACATCCGAATCAGTATCTGAAGGGCATCCCGATAAGGTTTCCGATCAGATATCAGACGCATTATTAGACGAATTCTTAAGATGGGATTCAGAATCTAAAGTTGCTTGCGAAACATTATGTACTACAGGGCTTGTTGTATGCAGCGGCGAAGTCAGAACCGAAGGTTATGTCGAAATACAAGAAGTAGTTAGAAGAGTTATACGCGAAATTGGTTACACAAAAACCGATTACCGTTTCGACTCCGAATCTTGTGGTGTTATTTCAACTATTCACGAACAATCAGCCGACATCAGACAAGGTGTAGTTCGTAAAAAACCAGAAGAACAAGGAGCAGGCGACCAAGGTATGATGTTTGGCTATGCCACACGCGAAATGGATAATTATATGCCTTATTCAATAGAATTGGCTCATATTATCCTTCAAGAGCTTGCTGATATTCGCAAAAAAGGCAAACAAATGAAATATCTGCGTCCAGATTCTAAGTCTCAGGTTACTGTTGAGTACGACGATAATGGCAAAGCTGTTAGAATTGATACTATTGTTGTTTCTACTCAACACGATGATTTTATTAAACCTGCTGATAATAGTGCAAAAGCAATTGCTACGGCTGATAAAGCTATGCAAGATAAGATTAAAGAAGACGTTGAAAAAATATTATTACCCAAAGTAAAAGCTGCTTTGCCCGAAAGAGTTAAGAAATTATTTAAAAACGATTTCAAATTATTTGTTAATCCTACAGGTAAATTTGTTATTGGCGGTCCTCACGGCGATACAGGCTTAACCGGCAGAAAAATTATTGTTGACACTTACGGTGGCAGAGGTGCTCACGGTGGTGGTGCTTTTTCGGGCAAAGATGCTTCTAAAGTTGACCGTTCTGCAGCTTATGCAACGCGTCATATTGCAAAAAATATGGTTGCTGCAGGCTTAGTCGACGAAGTTCTTGTTCAGGTTGCTTATGCTATTGGCATTGCTCAGCCTGTTGGACTTTATATTAATACTTTCGGTACTGCTAAAGTTAAAAACAGCAAAGGTGTTTTGATGAGCGACGGAGAAATTGCAAATAAAATTTCAAAAATCTTTGACCTTCGTCCTTATTCAATTATTGAACGATTTGGACTAAAAAATCCAATTTATCAGGCAACAGCTTCTTATGGTCATTTTGGACGCGACCCTTTTACAAAAGATGTTGAAGTTTATCATTTAGATAAAAGCGGTAAACCAAACGGTAAAGAGTCTTCGCTTCGCAAAGTTGAGTTTTTTGCCTGGGAAAAATTAGATTATGTTGATAAGATTAAAAAGGAGTTTAAGATTAAGTAAATTGAGAATTATTTGTTTTTTATTTGATTTTAAATTATAAAACTAAGATACTTTATCTTATTTCTGGTTTTAAACTTTTTATGTTTTAAAAAATATTAATAAAAAATTTAGTAATATAAAAAAATATATTATCTTTGCTTTTTGTTATTTATATACTCCATTAAAAGTGAGTGCATTAAAACAAAAATCGGAATTTAATATTTTAGCAGCAGACATACTTAAAAGTAAAGTTTTGTATGCTCCTTCTGTTCACTGTTCGTATTATAGTTGTTTTCAATTGATGAAATATTCAATTAAGAAATTGCTTAAAATTGAATATGATGAACTGTCCGATATGATTGCAACTTCAAATACAAACACTCATAATTTTGTTATTAATCTTATTGCTAAGGAAATTAAAAATAAATTTGGTAATATTCCATACAGAAATTTCAGCAATAATATAAAAGACTTAAAAAAATTTAGAGTAGATTCTGATTATCACAATATTGAAGTTAATATTTCACATAGTCAAGAAGCTTATAACATTGCAAATGAAGTATTAAAACAAATTAAAAACCTTTAATGATATGGAAGCTCAAAAATTTGTAATAGAACGATTAAATTATTTAATTGGCATTTTTAATAATGCTACTTTTAAGTATAAGTTTGAAAAAGATTCATCAACTCATATAATTGAGGTTCAGCCAGTTTGTACTTTTGAAAAAAACAAAGAATACATTGAATGTGAAGCTAATTTTATTTATGAGTTCGAGAGCAAATTTTTTCCTGAAACTATATTATTTATTTCAGATAATTCATTAACTAAAATTGATAAAGTTGACTTTATTATTAAAAATAATAATTATGCAGGTGTAATTGATACATTTCTTAATAATTTCAATTATAAAGGCTATGAAAATGATAATATTGACATTTGTTTTTCTTATGTATTAGCTGCTTAATATGACAGAAACAAATTTAGCCAAATTCCAATTTATTGGATATTCAATTAGTAAAGCGTTAATTGAAGTAAAAAAAAACGAAATAGGTGATACTTATAGTGTTTCTTTTGAACCTAAAGGTAAAATTGATAACACAAATTCTATGTTTTATTTAAGTTTAAAAATTTTAATTAATGATAGCAAAAAACTGTTGTACATTGAAGTTTGTACAACTGCAAAATTTAAGTTTAACAAAAAAATTCCTCTTAAAGAGCTTGATAATTATTTTTTTATAAATGCTCCGGCAATTGTTTTTCCATATATTAGAGCATATATTGGAACGTTAACAAATTTATCAGGATACAATGCCATAAATTTACCTACTTTAAATTTAACAGCACTTAAAAATGAATTAAAGAAAAATACTGATATAATGTAATTATTTTAAGATAAGATGCTTTTTGTATGATAGAAAGCTAAAATTTGTATATAGTAACAATATAACTATCAAGACAACTAATTAATTGAAATTATAACCCAAATACTCCATTAATTTCATCAATAACAGCATTTATTTCAACTTCACAACCCAACTCTATCAAAGAAGTAACAAAATCGCCGTGATTTCTGCCCTTACGGTAATCTGGTTCTCGTTTGGGATGTGCAATATATTTTCCAATTATTTCGGTTGACTCAGAATAGTTTATTACAGAGTGATAAAAAAGTTTTTCCTTGCGTCTGTAGATTGAAGAACCTAAAATTTTCTTGTTGTTAACAGCAAGGTCAGAAATTCCTTTATGAGAAATATTATTAATTCCCAAATTTGTTAGAGCAGTTATTATTTTTTCATTATAAAACTGAAAAAAATGGCGAGGAGGCAGAGTATAATTATCAAAGGTAACAGCCGACACAACAATAGTTTTTGGTGATAATATAACAGTTTCGCCACCAGAAGGACGCTTAGTAACCATTATACCATCCTTTAAAACCTCTTCAATATTTAATGAATCTTCAGCTTTATTACTTTGTCCCAATACAAGAATAAGCCTGTCGGGCTGCCATACAAAATAAGATGATTTATTTTCTTCGTTAAAGATTTCAAAATCAGGTAAATTATATGGCTCTACAGTAATTTTCATTGTTATTTAGTGTCTGTATATAAAGTTATGAGTTTGATTCAGAATGTTCGAGTTCGAGGTTTCGATAACCTGAAAATCAGGAGTGTACTTAAGTACATGACTGATTTGAAGGTTGAGAATAACGATAAAATCGGACATTCTGGACAAACTCTATTTATGAATTGCTTTATCAATAGCATCAAAGCCCGCTTCCATAAAAATTTCGGACACAGTAGGGTGAGCATGAATAGTTTGAGCAACGTCATAAACCGTACCTTCCATTTGCATAAATGCAGCAGCTTCCATTATCATGTCAGTTGCATTTTCTGCAACAATTTGTACGCCGAGTACCTGCCCATATTTTTTATCAGATAAAATTCTAATCATACCATTAGGCTGACCTTCGATAAGAGCTTTAGCATTTGCCGATAAAGGATATTCATTAGTCTTAAAATCAATGCCATCGGTGTGCAATTGTTCTGAAGTAGAACCAATCTGAGCTACTTCAGGATAGGTATAAATATTAAGAGGATAAACAGCAAAATTAAATTTACTAACTACACCTTTAATGCTATTAACCACATAAATACCTTGAGTAGAAGCAATATGAGCAAGATAGCCATAACCATTAACATCGCCAATAGCATAAATGCCATTTTGCGAAGTCATAAAATTTACGTTTGTATCAATGTAGCCTTCATTATTTAACTTCAATTCAATATCAGATTCAGGAATTACAGCCTTTCGAATACTACAATTAACAACAAGTTCAGTAGTAAATTTATGATTTTCGGTAGCCAGTTCATTATTTTCAAAAGAAATTATATTTTCGCCTTTAAAAATTTTAACACCCGATTTAGTAACAGCATCAATAATAAAATCTGATGCTACTTTATCTAATCCCGGAATAATGTTCTCTTGAGGAGAAACAAGATTAGATTCATAACCAGCCATAGCAAAAAACTGAGCTAATTCAACAGCAGCAGCACCTGCACCAAAAACAGTAATTTTTCTCGGCAATTTTTCAACATCAAACAATTTTTGCACACTAACAAATGATTTATTACTCTCAAAACCACTTTGTTTAGGATAAGAACCTGTAGCAATAATAATGTTAGAAGCTGTTATTTTTCTGTTATCAACACTAATAGAATTAGCAGCAGTAATTTTTGCTTTCCCATTAATTATATGAACACCGTTTTTATTAAGCAAATAATTGATGCCGGCGTTTAATTTTTTAGTAATTTGATAAGCCCGATTTTTAGCCATTGCCCAGTCGAAAGACAAATTATCATTTTCAACACCTTTAATTCCAAACTGATTAGCAATTTTAACTTTTTGAAAAAGTTTAGCACTTTCGAGTAAAGATTTTACTGGAATACAACCCCAATTAAGGCACATGCCACCCAAATTATCTTTCTCAACCAATGCTGTTTTCATTCCTATTTGTCCTGCTCTAATAGCAGCAACATAACCGGCAGGACCGGCACCTATTATTATAATATCGTAATCCATCATTATTTTTTTTAAGAAATTAAAATTATTAATCCATAATTAAAGCAATCGGGTCGGCAAGATAGTACATAATCTTATTAAGGAACCTCGTAACCTCACCACCATCAACAATACGATGGTCAACAGAAAGCGAAAGAGGCATTACAATGCCTTTAACTATTTCGTTATTTTTGATTACAGGCTTTTCCGTAATTCTGCCTATACCGAGAATACCTGTTTGGGGGTAATTAATTACAGGCACTGCATAATAACCACCAATAGAACCGTAACTTGTAATAGTAAAAGTACCCGCTTTCATGTCGTCAAGACTTAAACTTTTGTTTTGAGCTTTTTCTGATATAGTATTAAGCTGTTTAGCAAGTTCAATAACTGTCAATTTGTCAGCATTACGAATTACAGGAACAACTAAACCTTCGGGGGTGTCAACAGCTATACCGATATTATAAAAATTCTTATAAATAATACGTGAGTTTTCAAGGTCGAGCTGAGCATTCATAATCTTATATTGCTGCAATGCTTTAACAGTAGCTTTTATGATAAAAGGTAAATATGAAAGTTTAACACCTTTTTCGCTGTAAATTTGTTTAAACCTATTACGAACACTAAATAGTTCAGATATTTCAACTTCGTCGTGAACGCTCATGTGAACAGCATTTTGTTTTGATACCGACATATTTCGAGCAATAGCTTTACGCATTTGAGAAAGAGGTTTATATGTAACTTCTTCAAATTCAGAAACTTTAGAAGCATAAACGGGAGCCTCATTTGCTTGGCCAGTATTAACAAACTTTTTAATATCTTCTATCATCACTCTACCTGCTGGTCCAGTACCATTAACAAGATTAATATCCACATTAAGTTCTTTTGCCATAGCACGAGCAACTGGAGTAGCCAAAATTTTTGTTTTTGGTTTTCTTGCCGAATTTTGTTCATCAATATTACTAAGACCTTCGTTACTTGATGGCATATAAGCATTATTGCCAGCAACTTCAATAGTTCCAACTACACCTGCATTATCTTCTTCAATAGCTTCTAAGTGAACATCATCTATGGCAACTTCTTTAATAGCATCATCACCCAAAACACCTTCAATTTCAATTTCTACAAGAGCATTGCCAACATTAATAACTTCGCCAACTTTACCATAAACGGCTGAAATAATGCCAGTTTTTGGAGAGGGAATATCAGTAACAACTTTATCAGTTTCCATTTTCACCAATGGGTCACCTGATTTGACTTCCATGCCTTTTTCGACGTACCATTCAACAATAGTACCTTCTTCGAGACCTTCGCCAATATCCGGAAAATTAAATATATATTTCATAGATTTATTGTTTAAAATTAATTAAAACTTAACTGTTTTCAAAATCTCATAGTAAATTTTTTCGGGCGTTTGCATATAAAAATGTTCGCCCTTAGGCAATGGAACAATAGTATCGAACCCTCCTACCCTATTTACTGGAGCTTCAAGATAAAGGAAAGCCTCCTCTATAGCAATAGCCGAAAGTTCAGCTCCAATACCGAAACTTGTAGGAGCTTCTGAAACTACTACGAGCCGTCCTGTTTTTCTCAATGATTTTGAAATTGTCTCTCTGTCGATAGGATAAATAGTCCTTAAATCGATAAGTTCAATCGAAATATTATCATTTTTTGCCATAACAATTGCTTTTTGCACCTCGCGAACCATTGCTCCGTAAGCTATAACAGTAACATCTTTACCTTCATTAACAACCTTAGCTTTTCCTATAGGAATTGAGAATTTTTCTTCGGGGACTTCTTGCTTAATAGCCCTGTAAATTCTTTTAGGCTCCATAAATATTATGGGGTCGTCGGTTTCTATAGCCGAAATTAAGAGTCCTTTGGCATCGTAAGGAGTAGAAGGTATAACGACTTTAAGTCCGGGAGTATGTGCATAAAAAGCCTCCATACTTTCGCTGTGATGTTCAAGAGCATTGATGCCTCCACCATAAGGCATTCTGATAACCATAGGCGAACTGTATTTTCCACGTGAACGATTGTGCATACGTGCTACGTGACTAATAATCTGATTAAGAGCAGGATAAGCAAACCCAGAGAATTGCATTTCAACAATAGGACGCATTCCTGTAACAGCCATTCCAAGGGCAGTTCCAACTATAGCAGATTCGGCAAGAGGAGAATCAAAAACTCTGTTTTCGCCATGTTTATTTTGCAGTCCTTCGGTAACTCTAAATACACCACCTTCAACACCAACATCTTCGCCATAAACTACAATATTTTTATCTTCAGCTAATTTAATATCCAAGGCATTATTAATAGCCTGTACCATTGTCATTACTTTCATTTTCTACCCTCCTTCCACTTTAAAAAGTTTTCATAATTATTTTTTTGTTTAAGTAGCTCATCAGGAATTTCATTATACATATATTTGAATACATCGTCAATTTTATATGGTTCGTGAGCTTCAGCTTCAGAAAACTGTCTGTCAACTTCGTTTCTGAATTGTTCAATAATTATGTCTTCTTCCTTTTGAGTCCATAATTTTTTCTCTATTAAATATTTTTTCATTCTGTAAATAGGGTCAGTTTTTTCCCATTCAACTTCCTCGTCTTTGGCTCTGTATTTTGTGGGGTCGTCTGAAGTAGTGTGGGCACCAAGCCTATAAGTAAGAGCTTCAATAAGCACAGGACCCTTACCATCTCTTGCATAATCGGCAGCAAATTTAAGTGCTGTGTACATTGCAAACAGGTCGTTTCCGTCAACTTTTAGAGACGGCACTCCATGAGCAATTCCTTTAACAGCAAGGTTAACAGAAGCTGTTTGTTTAGCAACCGGGACAGAAATTGCAAACTGATTATTTTGAATCACAAAAATCACCGGAGCTTTCCAAACGCCTGCAAAATTGAGAGCTTCATGAAAATCTCCTTCAGAAGTACCACCATCACCAACAAAAGCAAAAACTACCTGACCAGTTTTATTATAATTTACAGAAAAACCAATGCCTGCAGCATGCTGAAGCTGAGATGAAATTGGAACTGAGATGGGCAGCATATTTTTGGCAGCAGGAAAAGTATTTCCTTCTTCGTAACCCATAAAATATAGGAATAAGTCTTTAGGAGTAGCACCTTTGGCAAGATAAGCAGCCATTTCGCGAAAAGCTGGAACTAACCAGTCATCCTCTCTCATTATCATTCCTGTTGCACTCGAAATTGCCTCTTGCCCATAATTGGGAGGGTAAGTAAACATTCTGCCCTGACGCTGAAAAGAAACTGCCATTTGGTCAGTAATTCTAGCAAACAACATATCTTTATAGGCTTTTAAAGCAGTTTTATTATCAACAGGTTCATAATCTTCCTGGTTAACGATTTTGCCTTCGGTGTCCATTATACTCAGTATTTTGTTGTGTAATGGATTATATTTTTTGAACATATTGATTAGGTTTTAAATTAATAATTCATTTTAAAAATTATATATCAAAAACTGTGCTAATTTAGATTAATTCTAAATAATATTTATTAAAAAAAAATTATTATTAAATTAATATTGTAAAAATATCTTAGATAAAAAACAAATAAAAAAATGTAGATATGGTAAATAAAATCAAGTTTATATCATTATTAATCTATACAATTATATTTATAAGTTCACAACTTCTGACTCGTAAACTGATTATCAATAATAGTTTTGTAATTTTGTTTTTTAAAATTGCAAAAGACCTAAAGAGATACCCAAAGCATACAAATTGAAATACAGATACTTCAATTTATTAATATACACTTAGTCTTTAATACATCTAATACTAAAGCCATAAACTCTCATAGCATCATAAACAGCAGCTTCACTGCTGCTAAAATACAATGCACGTGAATATTGAGTAGGCCAATTATCCTTAATAGTTGAAGCCCAGTAATAAGTTCTGGAAGCTTCCCAACCCAAAGAACCATTATAATCTCTGTATCCCGAAACAGGTAATTTTAAAGAGCTATTAATAGCTCCATTCATATTATTTTCTGACCAACCAAGACGTTCGTTATTTAATTCTGTTTCAATAGGTAATCGCCAACCTGCAGGACATGGATTATTAATTCCCAAATTCCCTTGCCATAAATTATCATTTTGAGGAGAACGCCAATCATAACTGCTAGCATTATAAATAAAACTAGAATGCCCAGGTACATCAGTATTACTTAAAGTTGATGTTAAACTACTTGTTCTTATTTGATGCCCGTCATCTAATTTCCCATTCAATACTATCAAAAATACCCGAAATAACACTGCCGTTGCCAATTTCAAGAGTAAGTAATCCATTATCATTTGTACTTGATGTATGCGATTCAATATATACTGCATTACCATTAATATTACCTTGTAAAATACTAATAAGCATGCCAACAGTTTGGTTTACAACCAAATTATTGTTATTATTACGAATAACAGCCTGATAACTAAACTTATGAGGAGATTGGGCAAATATTCCGTAAATTGATATTAATAGTAATATAAATACAAATTGCTTTTTCATTTTTATTTAACTTTAATTGTTAAACAAAGTTTTATTTGTATATCAGTAATAATTGTATAATATAGCACTAAATGATGATTTTGCATACTTTTAAATTATTATGTAAAGTAAAATATAACTTTTAAATTATTTATAGGATATTTGCAGTAAAATAAGTAGGATGTTTATCCTATTTTTACTAATATTAAAAGCTACTCAATTAAACTATATTATACTCAATTGCAAATCTAACCAATCCAACTACATTATGAATATCAAGTTTGCTCATAATGTTTTCTCTATGAGCTTTAACAGTTTTTTCGCTAATAAAAATTTTTTTTGAGATTTCTTTATTTGACAAACCTGCAGCAATTAGTTTAAGCACTTCAATTTCTCTTTTTGTGAGTAATTTTGCAATATTTGTATTGTTATTTTTTTTTAAAATTTTCATTTCAGATGATGTCATTAAGGATAAAGATATTTCACTACTAAAATATTTTTCTCCTTTTGAAACAGCTATTATTACGTTTACTAGTATTTCTTTAGTAATATTTTTCAAAATATAACCTGATGCACCTAAAGCGATCATTTCATTAACAACAGCCTTTTCACTTAAGGAAGTTAAAGCTAATACTTTAGTATTTGTAAAAAGTTTAGAAATTATTTTGGTTGTTTCCAATCCATTAAGAATAGGCATATCAATATCCATTAAAACAACATCAGCTTTAATTTTATTCAATAAATCTATTGCTTCTTTACCATTGTTAGCTTCGCCGATCACTTCAATTTCAGAAACTGTTTCCAATAATGTTTTAAGACTATCAATAAGTATTTGATGGTCATCAACAATTATAACTTTAATTGCATTTATGTTCATTAAAAATATGTTTAAATTTTCTGAATAAAAGGGATTCTGATAGTTGCAATAGTTCCATTAAATGCTGAATTTTCGATTAAGAAAAAACCACCAAGCACATTTACCCGTGCTTTAATACTATCCAACCCAATACCATTTTCAGAATTACTTTTGAATTTTATTCCTATACCATTATCTTCAACCATCATAATAATATTGTTATTTAAATATATTAGCTGAATTGATATTTCATTTGCTTTAGAATGCTTAATAATATTGTTTAGCAATTCTTGCATAACACGGTACAAACATAATTTAATATCTTCAGGTAAATTTACTAAAATATTATTATGTAATTGATATTTTATATCTGTTTTTGATAGAGTTTTATCTAATAAATCGATTATTGCGTAAGTAAAATTTTTTTCTCTTAAAAATCTTGGCATCATATGATGTGAAATAGAACGAACGTCCTTATGAATATTGTCAATCATATTTGATATATGTTCGCTAACTACATTATTTTCAGAAAAACAGAAATTAGAATTATCTTTAATTTTTTCATAATTAATTTTCAAGACAGTTAATTGTTGTCCAATATTATCGTGCAACTCCTGAGCTATTTTTTTTCTTTCTGTTTCCTGTGTATCAACAATAACTTTTGTAAGTTTTTTTTGCTGTAATATATGTTCGTTTTTTGTTTTTAAATTATGTTTATATTTTATAT